>NZ_JBFODJ010000065.1:0-16098 GCF_040908265.1 Aeromonas sp. R5-1 | reverse complement strand
AAGAGCATGTTGGTTGAATTGGGGCATGCAGTCGTGGCAAGCCCTCCGATGCCATATCGGCTCTTGAAGCTGGCTGAGGGTCATGGATAATCAGGAAGGTATTTATGAAATAAATGAAATGGGCCATACCATGGTGAAATCAAATGAGGCTGACGGCCAATATCCCCCCACCCGAGGGGCACAAGCACTTTAAGAGTGCAAACGCGCGCCATTCGTCTAGCCTGCCCCGAAATGCCCGGTCATACTGGCAAGCCATCTTCCCCTGTTCCCAGCGCCGCGAGGAGCCCATGCCCAATCTCAACGTGACCGAAATCAAGGCCTTCGTGCCTGCCCGGGATTTCACGCTGTCAAAGCAGTTCTATCAGGATCTCGGCTTTACCCTGGCCTCCGATGGCGACGGCGTGGCCTATTTTCATCTCGGCAACGCAAGCTTCCTGCTGCAGGATGGCAACCCCCCGGGGCTGGCCGAGCAGCTCATGATGCACCTCCTGGTGGAGGACGTGGCCGCCTGGCGGGCCCAAGTGGAGGCGAGCCAGATCGCCGCCCGCTACGGCGTCCGGGTCACGGAGCTCGTCACCCAGCCGTGGCGCATGAAGGAGTTCTGTCTGTACGACCCCTCAGGCGTGCTGTGGCGCATCGCGCAGAACATCGACTGAGGGGATGGCAGTCCGAGAGGTTGATGGCCCGAGAGCCTGTGGGTCTGAAGGTCTGAAGGTCTGAGGGTCTGAGGGTCTGAGGGTCTGAGGGTCTGAGGGTACACCTCTTCGCACCGCCCGAAAAAACAAAAGGCCATCCGCGAGGATGGCCTTTTGTCATGGAATCTGATGGTGCCCGGGGTCGGACTCGAACCGACACGTTTTGCAACGGCGGATTTTGAATCCTGATTCTACGGTTTCACAAGGATAGTACGAGTCGTAATGCCTTGAATCAAGTGGGTTTTGGTTATCTCCAGTTTGCTGTGAGTGAGGTGGGTTTGCACATTTTGCACATTTTTACCCACCGAAATCACATGCCTACGGCCAGCAAAACTAAGTAATTCCCCACTGTAGTCGAGCAAAGAGCTACAAGAGCAGGAGCTCATAGCACCGGTCTTCAACCTCTTGATAAAACCATGACTGAAGGGCATCAATTTCGTCATTTGTGCAGTCTTCAGGAATGCGCTCAAGATAAGCCATCCAGAGATCGTTAATCGAGGGTTGTGGGCTGAGTTGCTTGGTATAAACCACCAAAGAACCGATATCATGGATTCTATTGGGTAAGACAAAACCCTGTTTCATTACCATTTATCCCGATGTGACATGCTTTTCTGTGCCTTTTTGAGCGAGCCCTTTTTTTCGTCCATTAACCACCTCAACACCAAACCTCACACAAGCTCTCTGCCTGTGCCAGTACCAGCTGGGCAGCTTCTTCCTGCTGGTCTGGCGGGTACTTGTACTTGCGCAGGATGCGCTTGACCATCAGCCGCAGTTTGGCGCGCACGCTTTCGCGGCTGCTCCAATCCACGGTCACGCTACGGCGCAGGTTGGCTGTCAGCTCATGGGCTATCTTGGCCAGTATCTCGTCCCCCAGCTCACGCACCGACGCCTCGTTGTTGGCCAAGGCATCATAGAAGGCGAGCTCGTCATCGTTAAGGCCCAAGGCCTGCCCCCGCTTGCTTACGGCGGCAAACTTCTTGGCCATGTCGATCAGCTCCTCGATCACCTGCGCGGTTTCGATGGAGCGGTTCTGATAGCGTGCGATCACCTTGGTCAGCATCTCCGAGAACTTCTTCTCCTGAGAGAGGTTGGTCGCGAACTTCGACTTGATCTCCCCCTCCAGCAGTCGCTCCAGCAACTCCACCGCAAGATTGCGCTCCGGCAGGTTGCGCACCTCGGCCAGAAACTCATCATCGAGCAGGCCGATATTGGGCTTGTCGAGCCCCACCGCTTCAAACACATCGACCACATCGCCCGATACCACCGCATTGCCGATGATCTGGCGAATGGCCAGGTCGCGCTCTTCGTCGGTTTTCTTCTTTTGGGAGATCGCCTTCTTGGTCAGCAGCACCTTGACCGCCTGCAAGAAGGCCACTTCTTCCCGCACTGCCTTGGCCTCGTCAAGGGTGCAGCAGAGCGTGAACGCCTTGCTCATCGCCAGCGCGTTATCGGCAAAGCGCTTCTTGCCATCCTCAAGGCCAAGAATAAAGTTGGCGGCCCCGGCGAGCAGCTTGTGGCCACCGGTGAGGTAGTCGCTGTAATCAAAGCCATGCAGCAGGGCGCGCAGGATATCGAGTTTCTCCTCCAACACCGCGTAGGCCTCATGGGCATCGACGGTCGGCTTGCCCCGTCCTTTGCTGGCGGTGTACTCCTTGATGGCGCTCTTGAGCTCGTTGGCGATCCCGATGTAATCGACCACCAGCCCGCCTTGTTTGTCCTTGAACACCCGGTTCACCCGCGCAATCGCCTGCATCAGGTTGTGGCCCTTCATCGGCTTGTCCACATAGAGGGTATGCACGCAGGGCGCATCGAAGCCGGTCAGCCACATATCACGCACGATGACCAGCTTGAGCGGGTCACTCGGGTCTTTGAACCGCTTCTCCAGCCGTTTCTTGACCAAGGCTGGATGAATATGGGGGCGCAGCAACGCCTTGTCAGAGGCGCTACCGGTCATCACGATCTTGATGGCCCCCTTGTCGGGGTCCGGGTCATGCCAGTCGGGGCGCAGGGCCACCACGGCATCATACAAGTGCACGCAGATCTCGCGGCTCATGGCCACCATCATCGCCTTGCCATGCTGCGCCTGATTGCGCTCTTCAAAGTGGGCCACCAGATCGGCGGCCACCCGCTCGATCCTGGGCGTGCTGCCGACCACCTTCTCCAGTGCGGCCCAGCGTGACTTCAGCTTGGCCTGCTCACCCTCTTCCTCATCCTCGGCCAGCTCATCTACCTCGTCATCGAGGTGGGTCAGTTCGTCGGCCTTGAGCGACAACTTGGCGAGGCGTGACTCGTAATAGATCGCCACCGTCGCGCCATCTTCCTTGGCCTGCTGCATGTCATAGACGTGGATGTAGTCACCAAACACCGCGCGGGTATCCCGGTCTTCACTCGATACCGGGGTGCCGGTAAAGGCCACAAACGTCGCGTTGGGCAGTGCGTCGCGCAAGTGCTGGGCATAGCCGACCTGATAGCGCGCCGCCCCTTCTGCAATCTGGTTGGGTAATTTGAGCGAGGCGCTGAAACCGTACTGGGTGCGGTGCGCCTCATCGGCAATCACCACGATGTTGGCGCGCTCGCTCAGCACCGGGAAGGTGTCTTCATCCGCGCCGGGCATAAACTTCTGGATGGTGGCAAACACAATGCCGCCGGAGGGTCGGTTGGCCAGCTTGCTGCGCAGATCGCCGCGGGTTTCCACTTGCACCGGCTGCTCGCGGATCAAATCTTGCGACAGGGAAAACACCCCGAACAGCTGGCCATCAAGGTCATTACGGTCGGTGATCACCACGATGGTCGGGTTCTCCATCGCCGCCTCGCGCATCACCCGCGCCGCAAAGCAGGTCATGGTGATGCTCTTGCCGCTGCCCTGGGTGTGCCACACCACCCCGCCCTTATGGCTACCACCGGGGCGCGACGCCGCCACCACCTGGGTGATCGCCGCGCGTACGGCATGAAACTGGTGATAACCGGCGATCTTCTTGACCAAGCGGCCATCGTCTTCAAACAACACGAAAAAGCGCAGGTAATCGAGCAGCATGGCCGGGGTCAGAATGCCGCGCACCATGGTCTCCAGCTCGCCAAACTCGCCATAGGGGTCGAGGTTGACCCCATCCACCGTGCGCCACTGCATAAAGCGCTCGGCATTGGCCGACAGCGACCCCATCCGCGCCTCGCTACCATCGGAGGCAATAAGGATCTCGTTGTACTGAAACAGGTCGGGGATCTGCTCCTTGTAGGTCTGCAGCTGATCAAACGCCTTCCAGATGTCGGCATTCACATCGGCCGGGTTCTTGAGCTCAAGCACCACCAGCGGCAGCCCGTTGATGAAGAGGATGATGTCGGGGCGGCGGGTGTGTTTGGGCCCCTTGATAGAGAACTGGTTGATGGCCAGCCACTCGTTGGCGGTGGGCTGCTCGAAGTCAACGAGGCGGACAAAGTCCCCCACCGTCTCGCCATCGCGCTGGTACTGCACCGGCACCCCATTCACCAGCAAGCGGTGAAATGCCCGGTTGGCCGACAGCAGCGCCGGGGTATCGAGATTGACCACCTGCGCCAGCGCATCTTCACGCGCCACCAGCGGCACGGAGGGGTTGAGCCGGGCAATCGCCTCCCGCAAGCGCTCGCGCAGCAGCACCTGCTGGAACTGCTCACGCCACGGGTTATCAGAATCGGGGGCCACATCGTAGCCACACACCACGCGATAGCCCACCTCGGCCAACCACCCCAGCACCTCTTGTTCCAACTGCTCTTCGGTCATTGTTGCTCAATCCCTCAAGACGATCCCTGGCCCCCCCATGGCCTCTGCCATTCGGGTATGCCCAACCTGCTCAGCGTCACAACGGGTGACATATCGACTCGTCACCCCCATCTGTCGATGGGATCGACAGGTTGCGAAAATATGTTTAAAAAAAGCCGAAAAATCGACACGTTATGGTGATATGTCGATCCCGTCACCCTGATCGGTTAGCGGGTCAACTCGGCGAACAACGCATCGTTGATGTAGTACTTTTCACGGCCAACCTGCTCTTCCCGCAAGATGCCCATCGTCGCCAGTGTTTGCAGATAGCGAGAGGCCGTCTGGCGTTTGGCAATACCGGCATCGACCAGAAACCCGATCTTGGTGTAGGGCTGCATAAAAATCAGTTCGACCAGATCCTTGCTATAGATGGCCTCCGCCTCCCGCTGCACCCGCTCGCGCACCTCTTCCATCAAACTCAGGATGCGATTGACCTGCTCAAAGGTTTGTTGTGCCGTGCTCTCCACAGCCCTGAGCATAAACAGCACCCAGGGTTCCCATTGCTGCGCTTCGGTGATGCCCCGTAGGCCGGCATAATATTCCTGCCGATTGGCGATGATGTAGCGCGACAAAAAGAGCACCGGGATATCCAACAGTTGCTGCTCAACAAGATACAACAGGTTCAGGATGCGACCGGTACGGCCATTACCATCGGGGAAGGGGTGAATCGCCTCGAACTGATAATGCATCACCGCCATCTTGACCAGCGGGTCCAGCTCATCCTCGGCATGGATAAATTGCTCAAGATTGGCCAGCTTGTCGCGGATCACCTGCTCTCCAACGGGTGGGGTATAAATGACCTCACCTCGGTCACTCTTCAGGGCCGTACCGGGGATGGCGCGAATGCCGATATCCACCTGTTTAATCAGCCGAACCAGTTCAATAAACAGGTTGGTATTGAGCGGGCGATCCTTGAGCGAATGGAAGCCATGATAGAGCGCCTCACGGTAGCGCAGCACCTCTTTGGTGTGAGGATCTGTCTTGCCATCGCGGTTGGCGGCGGCGCGATACAGCTCGTCATTGGTGGTGACGATATTCTCGATTTCCGATGAGAGCCGCGCTTCTTGCAAGATGATGCTGTTAATCAGCAGCCCCTGATTGGGGATCTTGGCCGCCAGCCCGCGCAGATTGGCCAATACCCGGTTGGCCGCGATGGCTTGTTTCAACACCGCCTTGGTCTCCAGCTCGATGATGGGGGGCAGCAATGGCAGGTCGTTATAGGGCTGGTTACGATCAAATGACATCAGCAGTCACCTCTTTTAGTCAGCATGGTTCCAACACCCCGCACTGGTGGCATCAAAAAATACAACCTCCTTGATGCCCGCATCATTTAGCATTTTTTCCATATGCACCCTTTCGGATTCAATTTTTTTTGGTGTCTTGTTACCAGCAAACACAGACACCGCGGCGCGACGGCATGGTGATAACGCCAGCTGCTCAAGAATATGACGATCCTGTTTGCCAATGCTCCAGCCATAAATAGTCATGCTGTCTTTGGGGCGAGGTAATTCATGTTGATACACATGGGAAAGATATCGGGAGCTGTTTATCGCGGCGATCTTGCTCTCTGACGAGCCCTCGCACACAAACAGAGGTTGACCGTCATTATCACGCCAGTACTGGGTGATAAGGCTTAATGGGTCGCTATTGTCGGCCATCAGCTTACTTTCCTCGCCACCTTGAGTTCGGTAGAGCGCAAGATTGCCATGAGGATAAAAGACTCTGGTCACTCCGGGCTCAAGTTCAGCAGGGAATGACGCGTTGAAGCATTGCTTGATCAATTTGGGGTCTGTCGCGCGCGTCTTATCAATGGTGAACCCGTCCTCAAAACGCCAACCATTGGCTTGGCGAGCATTAAGTGATGCCCAATAGACAATCAAGTCGTAGTTGAGGCTGAATACCGTCGAAAAACCTGCCATAAAGCGGCCAATATGGGCAAGCCCTTGCTGGTCACTGATAGCCTTGTCTGGATGAATGTCTTTTACGGTATCGATCAGCGCCCGCCGCACATCTGTATAGGCGTTGCGAACTTTGTCACGCTCGATTTTGGCCAGCTCAAACTTTTGATTGATATAGTCAGCCTGCCATAGGCGATATAACACTCGTTCGAAATCACGGTCATTCTTGGCGAATTGATCAAACACCTGCTGTGCGGCAGGGCGGATAAATCCGTGCTCACAGCCCTGCTGATACAGGTTGGTGTAACGAAAACAGGGATTGACAGCGACACTGCCGCCATTGCCCACAATCAGGGTGTCCCTGTAATCGGCCTGTATCTCATGCCACCCCCTTATATCTGCCACGTCAGCTTGCCCCTTCGGCCATAGCCTCTGCCTCCGGCAAGCGCAGTTGACCGGAGATCAGACGGGGTAGCAGGGTGTCGCGCAAGGTAGCGAGGGTTTGGGCTTGCTTTTGATTTTCTACCAAGCGAGCAAACAAAGGTTCGGCAATTCTCATGAACTCAACGATGACTTCTTTGGATGGAACCAGAGCGGGTAGAGGGCGGAATGCCTTCTTGCTAATCTCCATGAAAGTCGAACCGTTGGCGTGACTCTTAATCATCTCCATGTTCTGACGACACCAAAACAGCATATATAGTGGCGGCAATTGCCCTCCGAGCGGCATGGCGATATAGCCCTGATTCACTGCTACTGGCATTTGAGTGATAGCAAGATAACCAATAGGTGCTCGAGACGACATCAACAAAGTTCCTGTTGGTAACAACCCGGAACTTACTTTTGCCAAGCCTTCTGACGAGAGTTTGCGTTCTGTCTGCAAAAGCACCGGTGACTGCAGACCAGACAAGTCCTTTGGAGTTGTCCAAGAATGCTCAGCAGGTTCCCAGAATGCAGGTTTCTTTGTATCCGGCGTCCCGCCACCAATGCATTCAACTGCATCCCCCACGGGCTTAACCGTCCACCCCTTCGGCACCATACCAAGTTCGGACTCTTCGAAGCTGTCGGGGAACAGGGATGCAACCTCGGGTGTCAGACCAGCAGGCTGCTCACCACGAGCACGTGCATGAACCGGATCGAAGTCAACAAACCACGACTTGAACAGCGTCTGCAAAATACTCTCCAACGTAATATTCGTTTCACGCAAAAATTCAATTTTTAATGAAAGCTCATAATACAAGGCACCGACAAAGCGCTGAACAGCAGGCGTAGGTAATGGCAGAAACAACTTATCGAAGTCCGTCTTTTTAAAATGTGGAATCACTGCATCTACATTTAGAGCCTTGATCCGAGCCTGCACAAGATCTGACCGTAGCGCAGCAAAGAGATAAAGCGGTTCGATTTTCTTCGAGTCTGCTCGTAATGCGACCATATCCTGTGCAATACAAAAATCGACAGGATTCGGCACCAAACAGACTGCTCCGTTTTGACTGCCCTTATTTGTAAGCAATATATCGCCAGGCTTTGGATGAGCCCTAAACCAAGTATCAAATGTCTCTTTTGATACATATCGTAGATTTTGTTTTTGCGGATAAAGATCGCGATTATTCACGCAATTAGTAGCAATCAGTGCAATTCCAGTTGTTGCTGTAGGCGCTGTTCGACCTCTGTTATCAACGATAAACTCCAACGAATCCTTCAGAGAAATCTGCCCAAAACTATGGTGCTCAAAGGTCATACCCAAGCCCCCCCAGCTTCTGTTTTATCAACAGATCCAGTTCGCTCCCTTTGCTAATCTGGTCCCCAAGTTGCTTGGTCAAACGAGCCATTTTGTCGGCAAAGGCTTCATCGTCCTCCTCCACCTCTTCGGCACCAACATAGCGACCGGGGGTCAACACATGGCCGTGCTCAGCAATCTCGGCCAAGGTCGCACTACGGCAAAAGCCCGGAACGTCTTCATAGGGTTGCTCGCACTCCCCACCCCCTTTCCATGCGTGGAAGGTATCGGCAATCTTGGCAATCGCGCTCTCATCGAGTTCACACTGCACCCGGCTGATCATGGTGCCCAGCTTGCGGGCATCGATAAACAGCACCTCGCCCTGACGGCAGGTCTTGTTCTTGGCGAGGAACCAGAGGCATGCCGGGATCTGAGTGTTGAAGAAGAGCTGACCCGGCAGCGCCACCATGCACTCCACCACGTCCGCCTCCACCATGGCACGGCGAATGTCGCCCTCGCTATTCTGGCTAGAGCTCATCGAACCGTTGGCCAACACGATACCGGCGCGGCCATTGGGCTTGAGGTGGTAGAGCATATGCTGCAGCCACGCATAGTTGGCGTTGCCCGCAGGCGGCGTACCGTAGACCCAACGCGGATCCCCCTCGAGGCTGCCATGCCACCAGTCGCTGATATTGAACGGCGGGTTGGCCAGCACAAAGTCAGCCCGCAAGTCCGGGTGCTGATTGCGGGTGAAGGTATCACCGTTTTCGCGCCCGAGGTTGTAGTCCATCCCCTGGATGGCGAGGTTCATGGCAGCCAGCCGCCAAGTGGTCGGGTTCGACTCTTGACCGTAGATGGAGACATCACCCAGCTTGCCGCCATGGGCTTCGATAAACCTCTCCGACTGCACGAACATGCCGCCTGAACCGCAGCAAGGGTCGTAAACCTGGCCATGATGGGGAGCAAGCACCGCCACCAGCGTCTTGACGATGCTGGCAGGGGTATAGAACTGGCCCCCCTTCTTGCCCTCGGCACTGGCAAACTCGCCAAGGAAGTACTCGTAGACCTGCCCCAGGATGTCGCGTGCTTCACCGACATCACTGCCAAAGCCAATCTTGGAAACCAGATCCACCAGCTCGCCGAGCTTGCCATCGGGCAACTGGGCTCGGGCGTAGCGCTTGTCGAGGATGCCCTTGAGCCGTGGGTTCTCCTGTTCGATCAGGGTCAGCGCATCGTCAATGCGCTTGCCGATATCGGCCTGCTTGGCATGGGCCCGTAGCCCCTCCCAACGGGCCCCTTCCGGTACCCAGAAGGCGTTTACTTCACGGTAGTAGTCGCGGTCTTCCAGCTCCTCGGCCAGCAGCTCATCGTCACAGTCGTAGAGGAAGTACTCGTCGCTCTCATCGGCAAAGCGGCGAGTCAGTTCGCTTCGACGGGCGGCGAAGGAGTCGGAGATGTACTTGAGGAAGATAAGGCCCAGCACGATGTGCTTGTACTCGGCGGCGTCCATGTCGGCACGCAGCTTGTCTGCGGCAGCCCACAGGGTCTTCTTCAGCCCCTCGATACCGGTAGCTTGCGGCTCATCCTTGGCCTGCTTAGCACTGCCACTGGCTTTCGCTTTGCGTGGTGCTGCAGTGGCAGCGTCGCCTTCCAACACCCGGAGTACAGCACCGCCCCGCCCGCGCCCCTTGCGCAGAACGCCCTGTTCCAACAGGGCCTCGCGTGCGGCGGTAAATACCTCATCGGTCAGGTCGCTGAATTGGGCTTTCAAGGTGTCCATCAGGGCTTGGTTGCCGATGCTGCTGCCATCTTCAGGAACGGCGGCCAGCAGCGCCTGGCTGAGCTCGTTGGGGTCGGTCATGGGTTTCTCCGGTTATGCATGTTGCCGTCACAGCCCACCTGCGCGAAAGCCAAAGTGAGGATGCGGGCCAAGTTGTCAGACTGACGGAACGGCGCATGCCGAGCCTTACGGGCACAGCAGGGACCTATCCAGGGTGGTGGGTCAACAGAAGGCGATGCAGCCAAGGTGATGCATCGGCGAGAAAAAGTCCGGCCCGTCAGTCGTCGATCCATTATCTGGCGGGCAGTTTATACAAATGAAGCCCTGACAACTATGATCGAGGCACGAATATGGGCTCACGAGAACGAGATGGGCGCGATTAACCCGGCAGATCCGGTTGATGGCAGCGAAAGTGATCGCCTGTAACGGGACAACGAGTTTTTCATTTTTGGGGGTAGCTGAAGAGGCGTGTGCGATCACTCCCACCGGCAATGCCCTGTCAGAACTGGCCCGGGGGCTGATGACCACCAAGAGCGACCCTGGCCGGCCAGAAAAGTGATCGCCGAGAGTCGATAAAAAAGAGATCGTTATGCAGAGCGATCGCTTTAATAAAATGCCTTACTTTACTGATGCTTACATCTTTATTTTCACGAAAATGAGCAGGTTCGTTACTCTGCAACCGCACCGCTCTGCCAAGCGCGATCACTTTGCTGCATTTGGGGGTGGGGCAGGGGGGTAAGCCTTGTCATGACTGGGTTATGACCACCTTCGGGTCATACAGGGCAATAGTGATCGCCTGTAACACAAAAAGTGATCATGTTAGGGGTGATCACTGCGGGATTTTCTCCAACTCCCAACCCCATGGCTCATTGGGTGCGCCCCTGGGGTATGAGGCGAAACGCCAACCCAACGGCTTTAGCACTGTGTTCAAGCGACGGAATACCATCCTGTGATTTGAATGGTTCAGGTTGTAGAAGTCAGTCAGCTTCTCACAGGTCACGCCAGGGTCTGTTGCGACGACCAGAATGTAGGTATGGTGCGGATGCCACGCCATTGCAACGACAAGAGCGGCCAAGTGATTAATCGGCCCCAGCTTGGATATGGCATGGTTTCGCTCTGCCCGCTCCATCAATCGACGGCTAGACTGGCCAGCATGCCGAGCCCAGGCATTACGATACCGAAAAATGTCTTCAACTCCCGGTGCTGGCTTGCACAATCGTGCTAACTGCTTGCGTTGGCGCTCTGCTCGTTTTTGCTCCTCTAGCCGCTGCTTTTCCTCTTTCGCTATCTCTTTGGCATACCTCTTCAGAATTTCGTCGATCATTCGCTTCTGCTTCACGTTGGGCTTGGTGGATCATCATTGGCTTGGCCCGCTAATCCCCCTGAATTGTTTTACCGCTTTTGGTGCCTACCCAGCCTACCTCCGTTGCAGGCCTTACCAAGACTGGCTTGAGGCGTGTAGGGTTCAACATTGATTGCCTACCCATACCCTACCTCGGCCTCAAAATCTCGTCTGTTTGGTTGATCAGAACAGAGCGGATCTGCTACCCGGCCAGATCAAACATCATGGTAGGGATAAAGATGACCAGTAGGGTTTGGGTAGGGTTAGAGAATACTCACCCTACCTCTTTGCATCCCTTGCCAGGCAAGGCTTTCAGTTGCGCTGGGTAGGGAGGGTAGGGTTTGTGGATGAAAGTCCTTCCTATCATCAGGTACAGCGGCCAAGCTCATCATTCTGTTATCACTGGGTCGTCATTGCTGATCGTCATAGACAGCTTGGGGTAAGAACATCTCCGCTACCTCGGTCAGTATGACGTTGGTTTGGGACCTGCCCTTGATCACCCTGCTGCAGTATTGACGGCCATACTCTTTGGCTGCTGCCTTGACCGCGCGGCTAAACGCTTGAACTGATAGCGGGCGCCCCAGGCCGTGATACTCCATAAAGGAAAGATAGGCATGATAGAGGTAGCGCCGGGGTTCCCGCTTGATCTCCGGATTACCCCCCATCATCAATCCCTTGGGTTCATTCAGAAAGAGCACCATCCCGCAAAGGTCGATCACGGGGTCGGTGGCTCGTTTGATGGTCAAGGCATCATCAGAGTTACGCTGCTCCAGCAATAAGTGACGGGCATGCTCAGGTTCGGCAAACTGGGTTAACAGGTGGCGGATCACCACCGGCAACTCGGTAGCAATCTTGTCGCCAAGCAACGGGTCTTTATCCGCTTCGGCCACAACCCGGTCAAAGGTAAAGATCACCCTGCGTCGGGATATTCCCCCATTGCGTTCAGTAATGACCATAGGCTCGTTATTGGTGGCCAGCACAACAGCCTGGATGACAGTGGCAAATTGTTTCTCATACTTCCCATCGATCTCGACCAAATCGCCCCCGGTAATAGCCTTGATGCCACTGCCATCACCGATGTATTTGGGCTGGTCAGGCAGCACAATCAGCCGTTTATCGACAAACTGGTAGCGACTTTTAGCGTGATCCAGTGAGGCCATGTTGCCAGAGCCGGTGTTCCGTTTTCCACCAGCTAACAGGATTGCCACATTGGCAAAGATGCTCTTGCCGCTGCCCCCCTCACCGGTCACCTCAAGGAATAGCTGCCAGTCATAACGGTTTGCCAGCACCATATATAAGGCGGCATTGATGCGAGCCATCTTGGCGGCGTTGTTATCGACGGCGTGGCATAACCATCTAGTGAAGTTGGGAGCATCCCGATCGAGACATTCATCAGCGAGCGGCGGGGCATAGTTGATACCGTTGTGCGTGAGCAGTCCATCACTAGGCGAGTGATGCCGAAACTGGCGAGTTGTCATGTCATAAACTCCATTCGCAAAGCCGATCAGATCTTTGGTTGGCTGGCCCATGGTTGGGATCATCAGCTTCATCGTGGAAACTGTGGCGGCAATACCTTTGTCACTGAACGGAACGCCATGCTCGGTAAAGATGGCAGCCATTTCGCGGCGCAGTTCGGTATCTGTCCATGGTGTCCATAGGCTACCGTCATAGCGATAGACACGCTCGGCCTCAAGGCTGATAGCAACTTGCCCCAATCGTTCGACCAGTAGTGCAGCCCGCTGACTAGCACTCATCTTGTCGATCATGGTGGCTGGTGGCTCATGCCCCCGTTGGGGCTGGTTCACCTCGATCTTCCTGAGTTCCTCTCCCTTCTGGCTGGCGTTTTGGTTTTGGCTGGTCGCCAGTCTGGTGCTGGCGCTCATGATGGCCTCTTGTGTCTTGCTCAGCCCATGAGCTTGGTGGTAATCGTTCCAATCCCCGGCCTCTGGTGGAAATATTGCACGCCCGCCCACGATCATTGCGGCTTGCTCAGTCTGGTGCTTGGTGGAGTCGTTACGCTGGGCGGTTGCCTTATCCAGGTCGTGATCACCACAGATAATGATCTGGGCGTCTGGGTGTTGGCTTCTGGCAATCTTGGCCACGTTCATCAGATTGTTGGCTGTCATCGCGCAATAGACAGTTGCTCCTGTCGCCTGCTCGACTGATAGACCGGTGGCGTAGCCTTCCACCACGGCCACCAGCGCCCCACCATCAATGCGATGGTATACACCAGCCTTGCGGCCACCACCCAAGGTGTGTTTCAAACCATCTTCGTTGCGAATGAGCTCCACGTTCACCAGCGTCCCTGCGCCATTCAGCAAGGGAACAATCACACTACCGACAGGAAACACCTCACCATTTATCGTTTCTTTGGTACCGCTGATCGCGCTCTGGTGTTCCGCAAAACCTTTCCTGGATAGGTAAGCGCTACAGCCCAACGAATGCGCGTTCATGATACGGCAGGCGCGTTTTGCCGCCCTCTTGTAACCGTGTTCCCTCTTTCGGGCTGCCTCTTTGGCCTTGGCTTGTTGTTGCTGGTGGATGCGCTCCCGTTCGACAGGATCTAGCCCACCGGCAGCCAACCCCACCATAGGCGCTATCAACTCAGCGGCCTCCTTGGGGCCCTTGCTCGTCACCCGACATACTAACTCCAACCCATCCCCGGCACCGCACTGGCCACAGATGAAGGTCCCTCGGCCTTCCTTGTCATCAAATCGAAAGCGATCTTTGCCACCACAGGCAGGACAGGGGCCATGCTTGCCATGACGAGGAATATCGAGACCAAGACCCGCCAGCAAATCGGGCCAGTGCCCCACGGCTGCGGCTGCAACATCAGAAACAAACCTTACAGTGCTCATACCTCGCCCCCAACCAGAGCGGCTACCAGCTCATTGAATGCCCGATCGTCTAAGCCAGCCTTCATTTGGCGAGCATAGGGGCGAGTTACAACAGCAGCAGCCCCTTGGCTTTGCGCTATAAAGGCGGATCTCGCTTTTCTGCTGGAGAAGGCACTCAATACTCCGACACGGGAGCGTTTGCCGGTTCTGGGATTGGGTGGTCCATAGAAGGTTTCAGCCTGGCTATCAGTGGCCCATGCAAAATAGATCATCGCTTGCCCTCCGAATCAGAAGACGAAACACGGATCTCGGCCAGCAAGCCTTGATGGCCTTTATGGATTAATAAGTGAACTTTCATGCTAAAATTACCTCGCACTCACTGGCTCCTTGGTCTGCAAACTGTCAGAGCCAGCGAGTAATCCGAAATGCCCTTACTGTCGCAGGTAAGGGCTTTTTTTCATGTTTTCCCCATGGGTTTGCACACCATGTTTGCCTATATCCGGTAACAGATGGATTCCCTGCGGTTTAATCATCCGTCGGGTGTTGTTCAGGCAGTCCACCAGCCATCCACAAGCCGAAGAGTTTGGTATTCACAAACATCCGCTTGCCGACAATTCGGCAGCAACGTTCCAAGCCGGGCTTCTCGGCTCGCTTCCAAAACATGGCCTTCAGTGTGGGATAGTTAAATTGGGGGTAGTGCTTGGGGATTTCGGTTACAGGCAGCCAGTTGTTGAGATCTTGGCTGATTGCGATGAGGTTGAGGTCTTGCATATAGCAGATGCTCCCTTTCCAGTTGCTCTTGGTGTTCTGCGGTTTGGTCGGGGAGCATTTAATCAAACTTGAGGTGTGTCGTAAGGTGCAATAATTAGCCCCTATTTTTGCTCCCTAACTTTTTCACCTTCCTGGTGACAGAGTACATACAACTTGGTTCAACGCCCCAGATAGCGGCTAAATAACTGATCCCAATAGTGCTACACCTTCGCTGTGCCATAGCCATTCCCCGGGAAAGGAGACACGGTATCCATGAAGTGTTTCACTCGGGCCAGCAGGTTTGCCATCCCTCTGCATTGATGATTGCGCGTGATGGTTTCATGTAACTTGTGCCATAGCCGTTCTATGTGATTAACCCAAGGGCTGTAAACTGGCTGGAACACCAGGCAGAACTTGGGATTCTTCTTCAACCATCGCTCGGTCTGTTTGCTTTTGTGAATGATGTAGTTATCGAGGATCAACGTGATGGTTTTGGCTCGTCGGTAGTGGTGGCGCAGCTTTTCCAGCATGGCAATAAACAGCGATGAGTTTTTCTTGATCCCGCTGACGTAAAGTACCCTTCCGTTGCCTGCGTGGAGAACGCCTGCCAGATAATGCTTGGCATTCTGCCCCGGTGTGACAACCCGCTTTTGCTGCGCTCTGAACATCCAGTCGGCTCCTAATTTGGGATTGAGGTCTATATCGACTTCATCCTCATAAAACACCGGATTATCGGCATCACAGCGGGCCAGCGCGGCGTCGATATTCGCCATTTTTTCCTGATAGGCTGGGTCTTTTATCCGCAAGGTCGGCACGGGCCTGCGCCAGACAATGCCCATACGAGGTAACCATCGGCGGAGCGTGGAGGCTGCCACATTGAGCCCTGTTAACCGATTGATTTTTATAGCCAATAGTTCAGTACACCAACGGCTGCGCTGATAACCAAAATCTTGCGGAGAAAACTGCATGAGCAGCACCAGTAAGGTGACAATCTTGGCGATAGGTAAGACTGGGGCACGGCCAGCCGGTAAGGCTTCTAGCGCATCTATGCCTTCATCTCGATACCACCGAAG
Organism: Aeromonas sp. R5-1; assembly: GCF_040908265.1. Taxonomy (NCBI): domain Bacteria; kingdom Pseudomonadati; phylum Pseudomonadota; class Gammaproteobacteria; order Aeromonadales; family Aeromonadaceae; genus Aeromonas; species Aeromonas sp. R5-1. Next base: position 216 of record NZ_JBFODJ010000065.1, on the reverse strand, counting down.
CCAACGACCGATGGTCGAGCGCGCAGCGCCGGTAAGGTGATGAACATCGGTGATCGTGCGTCCTTCATGTAACAGCAAGATGGCCATCAAGCGACGAGCATGTCCTTTATCACGGGTGGCATGGATGATTTTGTGAATGCGGCGCCGTTGTGGTCGTGGCAGAGGTGGTAGGATAGGCATCAACTCAGTCCTTTGGGTGTGGCTTGTTTTGTTTAG
>NZ_JBFODJ010000064.1:0-29871 GCF_040908265.1 Aeromonas sp. R5-1 | reverse complement strand
AGTGGTAGCGCGGTGATATCCGATGGATTGGCCTGTTTCAAAGCGGTCAAGGAGGCCAATTGTGAGCACCTGGGTGTTGTCACCGGGGGCAACCTTGATTTGCTGGATCATCCGGCATTCAACTGGGTAAACACGATGATAGGGAATGTGAAGAACTCGCTGCGGGGCAGTTGTCATAAGCTCGGAGCGAAGCATTTACCAAGGCATCTTGCTGAATACTGCTTCCGGTTTAATCATCGTTTTGACCTCAAGAGTATGTTTGTTGAATTGGGGCATGCAGTCGTGGCAAGCCCGCCGATGCCATATCGGCTCTTGAAGCTGGCTGAGGGTCATGGGTAATCAGGTAATGAATTCTCCTGATGAGTCTAAAACTGCGGATCCCAGGGCGCACGGCGATTGAGATCCCTCTTCAGTCCGCAGGGCCAATCCGCTGCCGGCAACTGAGGCAGACCTGATTCAACGTGGTGATGACCAGATCCGCAGCACTGCAAAAAGTTGGACTTCCTGACACCCTTCCATTTGCTTCCCCTTTAGTAACGGCACCACAGCCCGATGCTTTAGAACATTTTTCACCTCAAAGAGGATAAATCTGTACTGAATCCCACCATGGCCGTATTGCGGCCTGATGCTGCCCACTTGCCTACCTCAACCCCTTATTCAGAAACCGGCGCTGGCTCTCACTTTTGCACTCCTCCATTGTTCATCCCCACGGCTTGCCCCTAAAATCGCCGCCCCATCATCTATTGGACGTGAGTTGTTCTCCATGCAGACTCTGGTTGAGCAGATTGTTTACATCAGCGACATGTTTGGTACTGCGGTATTCGCGTTTTCGGGGGTATTGGTGGCCGGGCGGCTCAGGATGGATGGCTTTGGTGTCATGGTGCTGGCTGCGGTGACCGCCATCGGGGGCGGCACCATCCGCGACATGATCCTGGGGGCGACCCCGGTCTTCTGGGTGCGCGATCCCCTCTATATCTGGGTGGTCATCGCCACGGCCCTCCTCGGCATGTGGATGGTCAAGTTGCCCCGCCGCATGCCCTGGTATGTGCTGCCGGTGGCGGACGCCTTCGGTCTCGCACTCTTTACCGTGATCGGCGCCCAGAAGGCGCTCAATTTCGGCACCTCCGGGCTGATTGCCGTCCTCATGGGCACCATGACAGGGGTGGCTGGCGGCATGATCCGGGACGTGCTGGCCCGGGAAGTGCCCATGGTGCTGCAAAAGGAGATCTACGCCACCGCCTGCATCCTCGGGGGCATCCTCTATACCCTGTCACTGGAGGTCGGGGTGGAGAGGGTGAGCGCCATGCTCATCAGCATGCTGGGGGTATTCGGCCTGCGCGTGGCGGCCATCTACTGGCATCTCTCCCTGCCCACCTTCTCGCTGCAGCGCAATTGAGAAGCCTCAGAGTGGGCGAGATCCCATCCCGGCAGGGACAAGATTGAACCAAGCCGGCTTTTCTGTTGTCATACAGGGGTCGTTTCAAGCCGGAAAACCTCATGCAAAAACTTGGGCTCATTACCACGCTTGTTCTGATGATGGTGGCAGCGGCTCATGCGGGGGCACAGGCCCTGTTCGGGCGTCTGGCATCCACCCCGGTGCAGCAGTTCAACCAGCAGATCCGTCAGGCGAGCAGCAGTCAGCAAGGCTGGGTCAACGACTATCGCGAAGTGGCTCGCCGCTTCGTCGGCCATAAAGATGTACCCACCCGTATCCATGCTCAACAGCTGGACAACGATCTGGTGCTCTCGGTTGCCCTCGATGGCCAGAAGAGCGACATGCTCTACATCCTGACCCTGTTTCGCAGCAACAATCTGTGGCAGATGCGTCAGGCCGAGATGGGCTGGCGCTGTCAGGGCCAGGAGACCTTTACCCCCGTCCCCTGCCCCTGATCATCACCGAACATGTGAAATAAAAAAATCCGGTATCTTGGCCGGATTTTTTTATGAGCGAATGCACACCGCTATCAGGGGCGGTACACCTTGACGTTGGCAAAGCCCTTCTCTTTCAGGTAAAGCGCCTGCAGCTTGCTCATCACGCCGCGATCGCAATAGAGCAGGTAGGTCTTCTCTTTCGGCAGATCACCAAAGGCGGTGGCCAGCTTGAAGAAGGGGATATGCATGATCTCGCGCCCTTCCACCACCAGCGGCTTGTCGTCATGCTCCTCCATGGAGCGAATGTCCAGGATCACCTCGTCGTCACCGCTCTCGGCGGTGGTCTCCACCTCCTGCACCTCGGCGGCGGTCTCTTCACCGATGCGACGAATGTCGAGGTAACGGGCCTCGGCCACCACCTTGTCCAGAATGGCAAAGTCGAAGTTCTCCTCTTCCGCCTCGATGCGGGAGAGCTCGGCCTTCACGGTCGGCTTCTTGGAAATCACGCCGCAATACTCCGGCATGGTCTCCGCGAACTCCAGGGTGCCGATGCGGCGGGCTTCGCTGATGATGTCCGGCTTGTCCCAGGTGATGAGCGGGCGCAGGATCACCTTGTCGGTCACCCGGTCGATGACGTTCAGATTGGTGAGGGTCTGGCTGGAAACCTGGCCAACGCACTCGCCGGTCACCAGGGCCGGGATCTGGAACTCGTCGGCCACCTTGGCAGCGGCACGCATCATCATCCGCTTGAGCACCACCCCCATCTGGCCGTTGTCGATCTTCTCGAGGATCTCGGCCACCACGGGCTCGAAGTCCACCGCGGTGAAGCGCACCCGGTGGGAGGAGCCGAAACGGTTCCACAGGTGATAGGCCACCTGCTTGACGCCAATCTCGTGAGCCGCCCCACCCAGATTGAAGAAGCAGTAGTGCACCCGGCAGCCGCGCTTGATGAACTGGAAGGAGGCGACACCCGAGTCAAACCCGCCGGAGAGCAAGCTCAGCACATCTTCCTGGGTGGCGATGGGCATGCCGCTCAGCCCCTGGTGGATGGCGCTGACGATGAAAAGCTCCTCGCCATCGATCTCGAGGTTGATCTTTACATCCGGGTTCTTGAGGCGCACGCCGTTGCTCACGCAGTGCTGGTTCAAACCACCGCCCACGTAGCGCTCCACTTCGAGGGAGGAGAACTCGTGCTTGCCGTGGCGCTTGGCACGCACGCAGAAGGTCTTGCCCTCGAGCTGATCACCCCAGACGGCTTTCACCTGCTCGAAGATGTCGTGCAGGTCGGTAAACTTGCTGGCCTGCACCTCGAGGAAGGCCTGAATGCCGGGGATGCAGGCCAGGGCTTCGATGGCTTGCTCGCGGAACTGGTCATTGCGGGAGCTCACGATCAGCTTGTCCCAATCCATCCGCACCCGGGCATCGTCGTCAAAGCGGCGCAGGACATTGCGGATATTGCCCTGCAGGATCTTGATAAAGCGCTGGCGAACCGACTTGCTCTTGATGGTGATTTCAGGGAACAGCTTGATAATGAACTTCATGGTAATGACTCGGGTGGCCTTGATTTAAGGGCGCGAATTATATCAGAACTTTGTGACCAGCGCCTACTGCATGAGCGGCTGCTCACATTCCCCCACGCAAAGTTTGCCGCATCCGGGCAATCATGCGTATATTCCCACCCCTGCATCCTGGCAACACAGCATCCATGAAAACCCATATCTACTACCCCGGCATGGAGGTACGCGACGAGCTCTGGCTCAAGTTTGCCCTGCTCTATCTGGAGCGGCTCGCCTTCGTCTTCACCGTCAGTGAGAAGAGCGGTCTCACCGCCCTGCTGGAGACCCTGCGCCAGCAAACCGACCTGCTGGCCGAGCCGCCACAACCCGCCTTCTTCGCCCATATCACGCCCCAGGTCGAGAGCCAGATTGCCGGCCTGGTCGCCCCCGACTTCGTGCGTCACAAGGTGTTTGGCAACAGGGAGCTCATCGCCCGCTGGCGTTCAGCCCCCAACCACGACTGCTTCTGCCCGGCTCAGGCGGGACTGGAGCGGCTGCACGGGTTTTGTCTGACCCACGGCTTTGCGACGCAGGATGAAGGGGGGATCAGAATGGCGCGCCGCTTTGCCAACCTGCTCTCCATGCGCCTCGCCCGTGAGTGGGCACTCGCCAATGACGGGGCGCTGATTACCGATCACGACTATCTCGACCGCCTGCTTCACCTGCTCGAATCTCGCTACCACAATCGCGGCGGTCAGGATTGCTTCCACCTCGAGATCCCGCTGCAAGTGCCCACTCACCTGGCCGACATCCCGTTTGCAGAGCTCATTGCCCTGCGGGGGCGAAGCGGCTTTCGTCAGCAGCTCGCCGAGTTCCATCAGGCCCTCGATGCCCTGCTCGCCATGCTGGGCAGCGGCTACGCCGAACCCGCCGTGTTGACCCGCTTCGAGCAGGCCCAGCAGGGGTTCACACCCTTGCTGGGACCCGAGACCGTCACCCTGCCGCTCACCACGCTCGTCAGTACTGGCTTACCGGCCATGGCGATGATCCACCACCTCAAGGAGAGTCACCCACAGAGCGACCTGGTGTTTCATCCCATCAAGAAGAGCCACTTCCACCAGCGCAAGAGCCGGCATTTCTTCACCCGGCTGGGGCAGGTCAAGCCCTGACTCCCCGCCTCTGCCGGGGAATCGACAATCAACTGACGGCATCGGGACCATCACCGATGCTGTCAATATTTTGGCGCTCACCACGCCCTCAGGAGGAGTTTTCCAGCCGAAACTCGATGCGATCGCTGTTTCCCGCCTCATCCACCACCACTAGCTGATAGCGGCCCGCCTTGCTCACTACTTGATCCCCGTCCCAGCGCAGCCGCTGCCCGTTGAGAAACCAGGCCGGCTTGCCGACACCGCCGAGCACCCTGGGCTGCAACCGATAGCGCTGACTGCGGATAAGGTTGCCCTCCCCCAGCGCCAGGATGCGGATGGGGGCCTGCTGCTCGGCGCTCTGTCCCTCCCCCGCGCAGCCGCTGGCGAGCAGCGCCTGACGCCGCTCGCCGGGCACCCGCCAGGGCTCCAGCGACAGCGGCCACAGGGCCCGAAAACCGGATTGCGCCGCATCATGGCAACGGGTCAGGGTCGGCTCGCCCCCGACAGTCAATGCCACTTGCCGCAGCGGCGAGGGCCAATCCATGGGGTCCGGCAAGGTGGGAGGATCGCGCCCTTCCAGCAACCAGGCACTCTGACGCTGTAGACAAGTCTCTGGCAGGGTCGTGCTCGCCTTGCGCCCCAGCGGCCAGCAGATCTCGGCTTCGCTCACCGTGTTGGGCTGCGCCGGCAAGGGGCTGTTGTCCGAGAGCCGCGAGTAGACCGAAAGCAGCAGCGGCACCGCCGCGCTCTGACCATAAAAACCGGGCAAGGGGGTGCCATCGGGGCGCCCCAGCCAGACGCCGATGGTCCAGCGACCAGAGACCCCCATCGCCCAGCTGTCGCGATAGCCATAGCTGGTACCGGTCTTCCAGGCGAGCCGGTTGACCCGGCCGGTAGCCTCGCTGGCGAAGGGTTGATCCGCCCGCCCCTGGGCACTCAATATCTGCCAGATGATCCAGGCGGCCCCCGGGCTCAGCAAGGGGCGGGGCACCGCCTGCTGCCCCGCCAGCCAGACCGGCATCGCCACCTGCCCCTGCCGGGTCAGCGAGCTGTAGAGCGCCACCAGCTGCTCGAGCCGAATGCCCGCCGCCCCCAGCGCAATGGCCGGATTGGGCTTGTCGGAGAGCGCCAGCCTCACCCCGGCGTTGTCGAGGCGGCTGACCAGTTTGTCGGCCCCGAGCGCCTCCAGCACCTGCACCGCCGGCACGTTGAGGGATTGCTGCAGCGCCTGGGCGAGGGTTACCGGTCCCTGAAAGGCGCCAGAGAAATTGGCGGGGCGATAGTCCGAGCCCAGCCTTGGCGCATCGGAGAGCAGAGAGGCCGAGTGCACCAACCCCTCGTCCATCGCCAGACCGTAGATGAAGGGCTTCAGCGTAGAGCCGGGGGAGCGGATCGCCTGCACCATGTCGAGGTAACCGTGGCGACGCAGATTGCCATACTCGGCGCTGCCCACATAGGCGCGCACCGCCATGGTCCTGTTGTCGACCAGGAGCAACGCCGCTGAGGTCTGCTCGGGGAAGCGGCGGATATAGCTCGCCACCCGCCCCTCCAGCCAACGCTGCAGATCGCCGTCGATGGTGGTATGCACCAGGGCCCCGGCCTGATGGTCGGCGGCGAGGCGGGCAAACAGCGGCGCCTCCATCGGCGTGAAGTGACCGCGGGCCAGCACCGGCTCGATGCGCCCCTCCTGCCACACCTGTTCGGGCCAGACACCTTGCGCCACCAGCCTCTGCATCACCTTGTCACGGGCGGTGCGGGCCCGCTCGGGATGCCGGTCCGGCCGGTTGCGGCTGGGAGCCTGCGGCAGCACCGCCAACAGCGCCGCCTCGGCATAAGTCAGCTTGGCTGCGCTCTTGCCGAGATAGGCAAAACTGGCCGCCTGCACCCCCTCCAGATTGCCGCCAAACGGCGCCCGGTTCAGATAGACAGTGAGCAAGGTGCGCTTGTCGTAGTGCCACTCCAGTTGCAGCGCGCGCGCCATCTGGCGCAGCTTGCCGGGCACGCTTCTGTGGTAGGGCTCGATAAGGCGTGCCACCTGCATGGTGAGGGTCGAGCCCCCCGACACGGCGCGCCCATAGCGCAGCCACTGCCAGACCCCGCGCACCATGGCCACCGGATTGACCCCGGGATGGTGCCAAAAGTAGCGATCCTCGTAGCCCAGCAGCGCCTCGATATAGCGGGGGGAGACCTGCTCCAGGGTCACGGGGTAACGCCACACGCCGCTGGTATCGGCAAAGGCACGCAGCGGTCGCCCCTTCATGTCGAGCACCACCCGTGCGTAGGCCGGGTCGAGCGGTGGCGGCGGGAAGAGTCGATCCAGCGCCAGCAATGACAGGAGCAGTGCTACAACGCCCAGCATCGAGCAACGCAGCCAGCGTGGCAGGCGACCAAGCCAGCGCCAGCCAGCGTGGCCAGTGCGACCCAATTTCAGCCAGCCACGCTGCCAGAAAGTGAGCGGGCGAACCCGCTCAAGGGAGGGGACGTTACTCAGAGGGCGTCTGCGACTCATCAAGCGCCAGCTACTCAGAGATAGTTACCTCATGGATATCCTCACCCACAGCCCGCAGCTCGGGGCGGTACATATCCTCCACCTGGGTCGGCGGCACCTGATAGCGACCCGGCGTCACCGCCCGCATCAGGTAGACCAGTTGCTGGTTGCTCCCGGCACTCAGATCCAGCGCCGCCATGTAGCGGTCATCGCGAAACTCCTGATGCTTGAGGTAGTCGTTCCACTCGCTCTGCCACGCCGGTTTCCCCTCGATGGAGAGCTCTTCGAGCTTGATGCTGTTGCCAAGGGCCGGATTCTCCAGCTCGAAGCCGGCGGGCACCATCTCCACCAGCAGGGCATCGGGCACCGCCGATTCACTGCTGACATTGAGCCGCACCACCACCAGATCGCCCACCTTCACCTTGGTCGGGTCAAAACGCTGACCGTCGCTGTTGAACCAGCTGCGGGTCACGCTTATCCCCTGACTCAACCGGGTAGGAGCCTGCTCGGGATAGCCGATGAGGGTGCGCTGCACATAGAGGGATCCCTTGCCCTCGTTGGTGACGGTGCTCGCGGCCAGTGCCTCTGGGGCGCCCTGCTGCAGCGGAGCCGAACCGCTCAGGGATCCACTGCCAAGAGAGGAGGTCACCCTGGCCTGCCAGTCGACGGCCGGATCGACGCGGGCCAGTCGCAGCAGGGCGAGCCGCTCCTGGGTGCTGAGCCACTGACGGTGAGCCAGGGTATCAGCCACCTTGGCACTGAGGGCCGGCCAGCGCTCCGCAGCCAGCTTGTGCTGGCGCAACAACGAAAGCTCAAGGGCCTGATCGCGCAGCGGCGAGCCGTAATCCCCGAGATAATCGTCCCCGCGCTCGGTCGCCAATGCCCGGCTGAGGGCCTTGGCGGCGTTCTGCTCATCCCCCATGGCCGAGAGGGCCAGGGAGAGGTGCAAGAGCGGCAAACCCGAGCGGGCGTGATCGGCCTGCTGCTCCCAGACAAGGCGCAGGGTAGCGAGCGGCGCCTTGCCCACCCGGGCCAGCACATAGGCACTGTAGGCCTGATAGGCCAGCCGGCTGTGCTCGGGAGCACTGCTCCAGCGCTCACCATACTGACTGTCGGTGAGATAGCTCTGCAACCGGTTCAGCGCCTGATTGAGCATCGCCTCCGGCACAGCGTCGCCCGCCTCCTTGCGCGCCAGCAGATAGTCGGCGGCATAGGCGGTGAGCCACTGCTCCTCGTCGGAGCGACCATCCCACAGGCCAAAACCGCCGCTTGGCAGTTGCAACCGCTGCAGCCGTTGCAGCAGGGCGCGTTGCACATCCGCCTCACTCGCCGCTTTCTTGCCCTCTGCGGGTTTGCGCCAGGCGGCCCGCTCATCGGCTGTGGTCAGCAAGTAAGGCCAGGCACGGGACAAGGTCTGCTCCAGACAGGCATAGGGGTAGTCGGCCAGCGCCTGCCACTGGGCTGCCGGATCCCAGGGGGGAGTGCCGGAGAGGCTGAGCAGCCCCTGCAGGTTGGCACGATCCAGCCCGGCCAGCTCAGCTGGCGCAAAGCTCATCTCTTGGCCGGGAGCCAGCATCTGGTAACGCTGGCGAGTCTCGGCCGGCCAGGGGGAGCGCAGCGGCAGAGACCAGTCGCGGCTGATGGCAAAATCCTTGCCGCTAGCCGCCAACTGCAGGCTTGCCACACCGCTCGCTCCGGTCACGGTGAGCGGCAGGGTCAACCACTGCTCCTCGCCATTTTTAAGGGACAGGGTGCCGGGCAGCTCGCCGTTTGCCTTGAGCCCGCCATTGAGGGTCCAGACAAGGGAGAGGGTCTGATCCTCGCCGCTCATGTTGCGCAGCTGCACCAGCGCCCGGGTCTCATCCCCTCTGGCGCCAAAGCGCGGCCAGCCAATCTCGGCCACCAAGGGCGCCACCACCTTGACGGCGCGCTCGGCCTCACCGACCTGCTGTTCGTTCCAGGCCAGCGCCATCAGCGCCAGCTCGCCGTTGAAGTTGGGCAGCTCGAGCGGGATCACCGCCTTGCCGCTCTCATCAAAACTCACCTCGCCGCTCCAGAGCGCGGCGATCTCGACCCGGCTCTCCAGCGCGCCGCCCTTTTTCAGCGGCGCCCGGTCACCCCCGTAGTTGAGGCGGGCCAGCTTGCCATCCTGCGGCGGGATCACTTGCCCGTAGTTGTCGAACAAATCCTGGGCGAAGCGCTTGCGACCAAAGAAGATCTCGAACGGGTCGAGGGGCTGGTAGTCACTGATGTTGAGCACACCCCGATCCACCGCGGCCAGCACCACGCGGCCCTGACTGTTGGGGGTGGAGGTCGCGGTCACTTCCAGTCGAGTGAGCGGCACCGCTTTATCAGGTGCGCTCAGGGTAAGCGGCAGACGGCGCGCTTCCCGATCCAGGGTGAGCGGCACCAGACCGACCGAGCGCAGGCTCTGCACACTCTTTTGGCTCACCGACTTTGAGTCACTGTCTGGCGCGGCGATCTGGGCCGAGATATGCAGATCATGACGCAGCCACTCGGGGCTGACCGGGATCTCGAACTCGCCGCGGGCATCCTTGGCATCGCCGCCGGCGCCCTTGAGCTGGATACGCTGCCACCAGCGCAGGCCGTCGCCATCTTCCACCATCAGCAACCCCTTGCCGGGGCGCGGGGCAACCAAGGTCACGTTGGCCTTGTCACCCGCCTGATAGGCGCGCTTGTCGAGGGTGATGGCAATCTTGTCGGGCCGCGCCTGCTCCCCACCGCCGCCCCAGGCGTAACTGCCTATTTCCACCCGCAGGCTCGATTGATGGCCCTGACTGTTCTCCACCTCCAATCGATACCAGCCCGCCGCCAGCTGCAGCGTGAGCGGGGTCGGCCCCTTGCCATCCAGCTGCAGGGTCTGCTCCTGCTCCAGATAGGGCTGGCTGTTGAACTCGTACTTCCACCCCTCCCCATCGGCGTAGTGCCAGTAGTAGTCGCGGTACTCGTTGATGAGGCGCACCTTCACCGCCCCCGCCACCGGCTGGCCTTGTTCATCGAGGTTGAGGATCTGGAAGGGGAGCGGCTTGCCCCCTTCCACCCGATCCGCTACGAAATCGGCCTTGAGCGCGGGCCACTGGCTGCCCGCGGGCCAGCCATACTGGGTGCGGCTGCGATTGACGGCGCGACCGCCGGGCTCGGAGAGCGACACCCGATAAGCCACCTCCAGCGGCCCGAGGGCGCGCACCCCATCGAGCTCATCAGCAAGCGAAAAAGTCCCCTGCCCCTGCGCATCCAGGGTGAGATTCAGCGGCTCGAGATCCCTGGCCTGCTCGGCGAGCAGCACGTCACCCAGGGTGAACTCCTGCCACTGAGTAAAAGGCATGGTGGCGCGGCTTAACTTCACCTCCGCCTTGGCCTTGGTGGCGCTGGCTGGTGCGCCGTAGAGATAGTCCCCTTGCAGCGGCAAAGTGAGGGCGGCGTCCAGAGTCGTCACTTCCCCATCCGGCCCCTTGCCAAGCTGCAGTTTCAGCCGCTCCGGCAGAAACTCCTCCACCAGAAAAGGCCACTCGAAGCGGCTACCGGCAGCGGTCTTGAGGTTGATGGTCCAGCGCCCGAGCGGCGCATCATCCGGCAAACGCAGACCGTAGTGGGCCGCGCCCAAATTGTCCGGCAGCAGCCGCTTTTGTTCGAGCAGCTGGCCGTCCGGCTGTTTCACCTCCAGCTCTACCGCCATCCCCGGCAGCAGCTGACCATCCTGCCCCTTGAGCAGGATCTCGCTGTCGAGCCGCTCGCCGGGACGATAGAGATCGCGCCCGCTGAACAGATAGAGCTGCTGGGCCTGCCAGGGCTGGGTGCCGAGATCGAAGGTGGAGAGATCGAGCGCCGCCCCGTCGAGGCGCAGCACCGCCAGATGCTTGCCCTGCTCGGCCAGCAGCAGGCGAGCCCCCTGCACCTGATCGAAGCGGCGATGACCTTGGGGGTCGGTGGTTTGCACCTGCAGCCGGTTGCCCTTCTGGTCGAGCAGGGAGAGCTGCACATCCTTGAGGGGGTCGGCGCTGGCCAGGGAGCTGACGAACACCTCCAGCTCATCGCGGTAACGGCGGGCACTGAGCCCCATGTCGCTCACCGCAAAGTAGGTGGTCTCCTTGCGCCAGTCGTAGTTGCCAAGGGGCGACATCACCGCAAAGTAGACGCCAGCCTCCGCCAGCTGCGGCTCCTTCACATTGATGAGGCGGGTCTCGCGCCGGTTGGCATCGAGCTCCAGCGCGTAACGGCCGCTGAACACCCGCTTGGCCCGCTTGGTGATCTGCTCAAGCTCCCAGTTGCCCATGCCGGCACCGGGGCGATACTCGGCCAGGAAACGGGGCAGGTATTCGGCATCGACCCGGAAGAAGTCGATATTGACCTCGTCCACATTGACCGCGCTGATGGGCAGGCGCAGCTCGTCGCGCAGCGGCAATACCATGCCGCTCGCGGTAAACGACGCCCCCGCCTCCAGCGGCCGGGTTTTGAGGGTCCAGCTCTGGGGGGATGGGCCCAGCCCCGCCTTGAGGCTCACCTCGTAGCGTTTGTCGGGCTGGACGTTCGGGAAATAGAGGGTGCGACCATCGTCGGCCAGGATCCACTCCCCCTGCACCTGCTTGCCCCCTTCACTCACAGAAAGCCAGCTCTGCCAGTTTGCCTTGGGCACCAAGGGGCCGGAGAAGACCAGCGCCAGCGCAGGGGCATCCCTATATTGGCGGGCATTGGCCTGCACCACGGAGGCGGGCGCTCCCGCCTCCTGCCGGGCCATCGGTTCTGTCGTCGGAACCTGGCTGACAGGCTTGTCGGGGCCGCAACCAGCCAGCAGCAGCGCCGCCAGCCAGGCCACACGGGGAAGACGAGTCACGGGGCAGGAGAGAGAGAGGTGCATGGTGTTCATCCCGGGTTGGATCGCCGCAGCGCAGGAGCCAATAGAATAAAGCGTCACTCCCGGGAACACCAACTGCCATATCGGGCGGCATCGGCCCCTGATGAAGAAACGGGCCACTCACTGGAGTGGCCCGTTTGCATACAGAGTGATCAATCGGGCCATTTCAGCCTGGAGGATCTACTCGGCGATCACCGTCTGCCAGGTCTTGAAACCACCGGAGAGGTTCTTCACCTTGAAGCCGTGCTGGCTCAGCAGGCGGCAGGCCACGTGTCCCCGCAGTCCCACCTGGCAGCTGATGAGCAGCTCTTTATCCTTGGGCAACTCATCAAGACGGCTGCGCAGCTCGTCCAGAGGAATGTGCAGCGCCCCCGGAATGCGCCCCAGCTTGTCGAGTTCGGGGCCGTTTCGCACATCCACCACCTGCTGATGGGGGTGGCGAGCCTGCACCTCGGCTGCGTGGCAGAGCAGGGTGTCCCCCTTCAGATGGTTGCTCGCCACGAACCCGGCCATGTTGATCACATCCTTGGCCGAGCCAAAGGGCGGCGCATAGGTGAGCTCCAGATCCTGCAGGTCAAAGACGGTGAGACCGGCGCGCTGGGCCACCGCCAGCACGTCGATGCGCTTGTCGATGCCATCCTTGCCGATGGCCTGGGCGCCGTAAATCTTGCCATCCGGGGCAAACAGCAGCTTGAGGCTGACCGGATGGGCGCCGGGGTAGTAGCCGGCGTGGCTGCCCGGGTGGACATAAACCTTCTCGAACGGCAGCCCCAGCTGCACCAGCCGCTTCTCGTTCAGCCCAGTGCTCGCCACCGCCAGATCGAACAGCTTGCAGATGGCGGTTCCTTGCGTCTTCTTATAGGTTTCGCTTCGCCCCAGCATGTTGTCGGCGGCGATGCGCCCCTGGCGGTTGGCGGGGCCCGCCAGCGGGATCAGCACGGGCTCGCCGGTGACAAAATCGGTCTCCTCCACCGCGTCCCCCACCGCGAAGATGCAGGGATCCGAGGTGCGCATGCCCGCATCCACCTTGATGCCGCCCCGCGGTCCCAGCACCAGTCCCGCCTTGGCGGCGAGCAGAGTCTCGGGCTTGACGCCGATGGCGAGGATCAACAGGCCGGTGTCGAGATGAGAGCCGTCATTGAGGGTCAGGCGCAGTCCACCCCGCTGGGCGGTCGCCACGGCGGCGGTCTTCTCGTCAGGCACCTCCAGGCTTTCGATGGCAGCGAGGCCGGTACGCAGGCGAAGATCGACCCCCTCCTCCCGGATGCGGGCGTGGAGCAGGTTGGCCATCTCCTTGTCCACCGGCGCCATCACCTGATCGGAGAGCTCAAGCAGGGTGACATCCAGCTTGCGCTGGTGCAGCGCCTCCATCATCTCCAGCCCGATGAAACCGCCCCCCACCACGGTGACGTGGCGGGGCTTGTCGTGCGCCAGCGCCGCCAGGATGCGATCCATGTCGGGAATGCTCCGCAGGGTGTGTACCCCCGGGCTCTCGATGCCGGGGAAGGGAGGCCGGATGGGGGCGGCGCCCGGGCTCAGCAGCAGCACGTCGTAGGCTTCGCGCCGCTCTTCGCCGGTCAGCAGGTTGCGCACCAGCAGGCTCTTGCCGGCCCTGTCTATCTCGATGACGTCGTGAAACACCCGCACATCCACGTTGAAGCGGCGCTTGAAGCTTTGCGGTGTCTGCAGCAGCAGGGCATCCCGATCCGGGATATCCCCCCCGATGTGATAAGGCAGACCGCAATTGGCGAAGCTCACGAACTCGCCCCGCTCGAACATCACGATCTCCGCCTCTTCGCTCAAACGGCGGGCACGGGCGGCGGCGGACGCTCCCCCGGCCACACCACCCACAATCAGGATCCGTTTCATCTGCAAGACTCCACTCAACAGGAAATGACCAATAAATTAGACTTATCTAATTTAGAATTCAATGAAATTTTGTTTGCCACGGATTTGCAGTATTCTTGCCCTCCGACAATTGCTCAACAGGATAGTGTCAGTTCATGTCGTCTACCGCGCTCAGCCATCTTCCGACCGCCAGCCAGGCGCCCCTGTTTTTCCGCCTGGATACCCGTAGTCAACGGCTGGTCGCCCTGACCGATGTGATGCAGACGCCGCTCCACTGGCTCGACGAGCCCCGCAGTGCCTGGCCGGCCCAATTGCCGGACGCCCTGCGCCAACCCATCGAGCAGCGGCTGGCCAGCGGCAAGGGGGGCAAGCTGGTGCTGCGCTTTGACGCTCTCCTCTGGCATATTTCCCTCTCCCACGAGCAGGACGCCTTCTGGCTCATCTGCCTGCAGACTCAGTCCCAGGAGAGCGCCGCCAGCCTGTCCCTGCAACTGCCGCGCCTGAGCCAGATGGCCAGCCAGCAGCAGTATGACGCCATGCTGGAGAGCCTCAAGGAGTGCCTGGGGGCCGATCGCCTGATCCTCTGGCACTACCAGGCCCATGGCGCCCTTGGCGGCGAACAGCTGACCCCGGTCTTCACCCTGGGGGTGGACGCGCTCGGTGCCATTCGCGGAGACAGCCGCTACATCCGGGCCCTGCGCGCCCGGGGCGCCCTGAGCTTCTCGGAGGCGGCCCACCAGCCCATGTTGAGCCAGCACTACTATCTGGCCGATGCCAATGTCTGCTCCCGCCTGGACGGCGCCTTGCTGGAGCAGGAGAAGCTCATCGGCGTGCTCAGCCTGGAGTATGCCGAGAGCACCCTCATCAGCGATGACACCCTGCAACTGGTGCGTCATTGCGCCCGTTTGCTCGGCCACTGGCAGCCGGACCCCGTGGCGACCGACACCCCGGACCTCGCGCCCCCACCGGGGCTTGCCAACCTGACCGGCAACGATTACTGCCGCGCCCTGCTGCGCTGGGCCATGGGCCTGAGCGGTGCCCACAGGGGCTGGATCGGCGAGTTTCAGCCTCGCGGCCAGGATCTCTGGCTCATTCCCCGCTGCGTGGTGGAGGGGGATGCCTTCGCCGTCGTCAAACCCATGCCCATGGACATCGGCCCTGGCCGGGAGATCTTCCAGCACGGGCAGAGTCTCTACGTGGAAGATCTGGCCCTGCGCTATCCCCAGTCCAGCCAGCTGCTGGCCCTCGACGCCAAGGCCTATGTCGGCATCCCCTTCCCGGGGCCAAACGGTCTCCCCCTGGGGCAGCTCACCCTGCTGCTCGCCACCCCTCTGACCGATCCCGCGCCCCTGCTGGACGTCCTCTACGAACAGCGCGAGCGGGCCGCCAGCGAGTTGCAGCGCCTGGCCAATGACGATGCCCTGCGCCTGGCCGAAGTGGCCTTCAACACCCACGACGGCCTGCTGGTGATGGATCACGGGGGCATCATCCTCAAGGTCAATGCCTCCTTCAGCCGCATCACCGGCTTTGCCAGCGAGGAGATGCTGGGCCTGCACATCGACGCCCTGAGGCCCACCTACTATGGCGACACCCTCAAGGAGGAGGTGATCGCGGCGGTCAACCGGCAGGGATACTGGCTCGGGGAGGAACAATGCCTGCACAGGGAAGGACACCTCTTCCCGGTGCGGCTCATGGTGAGCGGGGTCAAGGACGAGGAGGAGGAGATCAGCCACTTCGTCTGCAGCTTCCACGACATCACCCGGGAGAAAGAGACCGCCCGCCACATTGAGCGCCTCGCCTACTACGACGACCTGTGCGATCTCTACAACAGGCGCAGCCTGACCGACATCATGCAGCGCACCCTGCAGGCCCCGAGTGGTCAGTGGGGGGCCCTGCTGCTGCTGGATCTGGACAACTTCAAATCCATCAACGACTCCCTCGGTCACGCCTGCGGCGATCTGCTGCTCCAGGCCGTGGTGGTGCGACTCAAGTCCCTGCCCCAGGAGAACCTGGTGCTCGCCCGCACCTCGGGTGACGAATTTGCCCTGCTCTTCACGGCACTGGGCCAGGGCTATATCACCGCCAAGATCCTGGCGGAGCACTTTGCCCGGGAGCTGATGGGGATCTTCCGTGCCCCCTTCGACATCGGCGATCACAAGCTGCACTGCAGTGCCTCCGTGGGGATCAGCCTGTTCAGCGACGATGACAAGGATCCCCTGATCCTGATGCAGCAGGCCGACACCGCCGTCCACATGGCCAAACGAGCCGGCCAAGGCAACCACATCTTCTTCAGCGAAGCCATGGCGGAGAAGGAGAAGAGCAAGCTCTCCCTGAGCAACCAGCTGCGCGATGCCCTGCGCAACAACGAGCTGGTGCTGCACTATCAGCCCCAGTACAGAGTCGACAACGGCAGCCTCTCGGGTGTGGAGGCGCTGCTGCGCTGGCAGAAGATGGACGGCACCATGATCCCACCCGGGGAGTTCATTCCCATCGCCGAAGAGACCACCCTGATCCAGGAGATAGGCTACTGGGTAATGAAGACGGCCTGCGCCCAGTACAGTTTCTGGCTCAACAACGGCCTCGCCATCCCCCATCTGTCGGTCAACGTCAGTGCCCGCCAGTTCCACACCGCCGGCTTCGTGCAGCAGGTGGAGTACGTGCTGCGCGATACCGGGGTGCCGCCATCGCGCCTGCTGCTGGAAGTCACCGAGTCCGTGGTGCTGGAAAACCGGTTGGACAGCATCGCCAAGATCCGCCAGCTCAAGGCGCTGGGCATCCTCATCTCCATCGATGACTTCGGTACCGGGTATTCTTCTCTCGCGTATCTGCGCGATCTGCCCGCCGATGAGGTCAAACTGGATAGGAGCTTCATCCAGACGCTAGTGCACAGCGAGCAGGACAAGGCCATCGTCAAGGCCATTCTGGATCTCGCCAAGGTGTTTCGCTTCACGGTGACCGCCGAAGGGGTGGAGGACGAGGAGCAGCTCGCCGTGCTCAAGGCCCTGGGATGCCAGCATTATCAAGGCGTCCTCACCAGCCGGCCGCTCCCCGTCAAGGCACTGGAGAGCCTGCTGGGTGCCACCCCTGCGGGCTAAACTGGTAGGATTTATAGGGCTTTCTGTCATAAAATAACGACCGCTCGAACCTTGTCCGCACCATTGGAGTCGTCTATGTCAGTCATTAACCGGATCCCCGCCGTTGAATCCAAGGGACCTGCCACCCCCGGCACGCAGCGGATCCCGACCGTTGAAGCCAGCGACACCGGCACTACCGACATCATTGGCCGGATCCATTCCGTCGAGACCTGCGGGACCGTCGACGGCCCCGGCATCCGCTTCATCGTGTTCATGCAGGGCTGCCTGATGCGCTGCAAGTATTGTCACAATCGGGACACCTGGGACACCCAGGGCGGCCGCGAGGTCACCGTGCCCGAGCTGATGAAGGATCTCACCAGCTATCGCCACTTCATGAATGCCTCCGGCGGTGGCGTGACCGCCTCCGGCGGCGAGGCCATGCTGCAGCAGGAGTTCATCGCCGAACTGTTCACCGCCTGCAAGGCCCAGGGGATCCACACCTGCCTGGATACCAACGGTTTCGTGCGTCACTACGACGAGCTGCTCGACCGGGTGCTGGACAACACCGATCTGGTGCTGCTCGACATCAAGCAGATCAACGACGAGAAGCACATTCCCCTCACCCACGTCAGCAACAAGTACACCCTGGAGTTCGCCCGCTACCTGGCCTCCCGCGGTCAGACCATGTGGATCCGCTACGTGGTGGTACCCACCTGGTCCGACGATGACGAAAGCGCAGAAGGACTCGGCCAGTTCATCGCCGAGCTGGGGGAGTGCGTCGAGAAGGTGGAGCTGCTGCCCTACCACGAACTTGGCAAGCACAAGTGGGACGTGCTGGGAGATACCTATGATCTGGTCGGCATCAAGCCCCCCAGCAAGGAGACCATGGACAGGGTCCAGGGCATCCTTGGCAAGTATCACCCCAACGTGAAGTATTGAGACAGGAGGCCGCCCGGCAGAGGGCGGCCTCTTTTCATTGCGCTGGCGTTCGCCACGGCGCCATCACCGACAGCCGCATCCGGGGGAACCGCTCATGAGTGAAGGACAAGTCGCCGCCCTCCTGCTCTGGCTGGTGCTGCTCGCCTTCAGTCTGAACGCCTCCCTGCTGCGCACCCTTGGCGCCCACCCGCTCTATCAGCATCTTTGCCTCGGCGGCGCCATCGTCCTGGTGCCACTCTGGACCTTGCGGGCGGGTCTGCACGAGGGGCTGGAGATCCATTTTCTCGGCCTCACCAGCCTGACCCTGCTGCTGGGCTGGCGCCTCGCCCTGCTGGCCCCCTGCCTCACCTTGCTGATCCTCGGGGCCTTTGGTGTCACCGATCTGGCGGAGTTCGGCTGGCAGGCGCTCATCGGCATCGCGCTGCCGGTCGCCACCAGCTGGCTGCTGTTTCTGGGGAGCTGGGCCTGGCTGCCTCGCCACCTCTTCGTCTATCTGTTCGTGGCAGCATTTCTCGGGGGGGCGCTGAGCATCTCGGCCAAGGTGATCGCCAGCGCCCTGCTGATGGGTCTGAGCGGCACCTACTCCTGGCACACCATCAGCGCCGACTACCTCTCCATCTGGCCGCTGCTGCTCTTCCCCGAGGCCCTGCTCAACGGCATGACCATGACACTGCTCGCCGTCTATCGCCCCCACTGGGTCAACACCTTCTTCGATCGGGAGTATCTGGGGCGCTGATAAATTGCTTCACATAAGCGGCATAGGGAGTAATAACCACCGCCATACCGTACCAAGCCTGTCAACCTAGGGAAGGTGCGAATAAGTCACTTGGCACCAAAACACACTATTCCAACCCATTGATATTAAATGGCTAAATTTTTCATTTTTTGCGCCCGAGGTACTTATTCGCGCCATCCCTAGGGAAGGTGCGAATAAGTACCCTATGTGCCAAAACTAAAAAGTTTAGCCATTTAATATCAATAATTTAGAATGGTGTGTTTTTGTGCCAAGTGACTTGTTAGCACCTTCCCTAATGTGTATTGACTCATTCGCAACCCAAAGGTATTATGCGCTCCGAATAAAATTAAGCATGACGAGCATCCCAAAATGACGCAATATATGTGAGCTCGGCTCCAGCACGACTGGAAAGCTATTCAAACAGGGCTGTTGATGACAGTCCGTATTTTGTTTTTAATTTTATTTCAAGCCACAATTTGACCATCCTAGACCGGAGCAATGTCACTTCCGCGCGGTAGCTTTTTTCTTTTTTTGCCTTTTGAGTGTACAGTTTCAGTACAGCAACACCAAGGAACAACATGAGACAAGCATTATCGCAAAACGAACACTGCCCACAACATTAAATTAACAAATAATTTACACTTCAAGTTTTGACTCCATGGATAATATTGACACATGAACTACGCAACCCGGTTTCTGGCGATATCACTAGCCATGTCTATTGCTGGCTGCGCATATGAACCAAAGCAGGTCGAAGCCTCCCGTCCCCTCGTCAATCCATCATCGACCACAGCACTGCAAGCCATGCCAGCAAACCTGCAACAGGCGCTCAACACTCAACCTCAGGGGTCTGCACTCAGCACAAACGGTGTTACCTTCACCCTGGGTCAGCGCTATGTGTCTGCCATGGGACGTAAGTGCGTTGACCTCTTGTTCAACAACATGCAAGGTCACTCGCAAAGAAGTGTCGCATGCAAGAGTGAAGAACTGTGGTACCTGATACCTCAATTGGATCAAGCTTCTGTCAGCAGCCTTCTTGCTGAACAATAAAACTCGAAGGTATCTGTTTTGAAAATGAACGTTCGTCAGCTGAGTACCCTTCTGTTTCTCATCGGTGCCTCCTGCACCACCATGGCGGCTAGCGCACCGGACCAGGCCCAGGCAAATGGGGCATCATTTGGCTATACCCTGTCGGGTAATTCAGGCGATAACAATCGGCCCCAACTTGGCGGCCAATCATCGCTGAGTGGTCAAGCCAGCACGAGTTCAACAACCGGCAGTTTTGCGCAACAAAATCGGCAGGGCATGTTGCTGCCAGGTGAGGCAGATGTGCGGAAGTTACTGCCACAAGCCGAGGTCGGACTCCCTCCCCCCTACGGTGCCAACCTGTTTGCAGGTGGATATGAAACCGAACGCAGTGATGGCTTGAATGACAATTACCTGATAGCACCAGGTGACAAGCTGAATATCTGGATCTGGGGCGCCGTCAATTTCTCCAATGTGGTAACGGTCGACAATCAGGGCAATATTTTCATCCCTGATGTAGGCCCAATCAATGTCAAGAATGTTCCAGCCAGCCAAATCAATAATCTGGTAACCAGCAAGATTGGTGATGTATTCACCAACAACGTCAATATTTACGTCAACCTGCTGACGACAACCCCAGTGAGTGTATTCGTGACGGGGCCGGTGATCCGCCCAGGCCAATATGCCGGGCAATCGTCTGACAGCGTGCTCTATTTCCTCAAACGGGCGGGTGGTATCGATTCAGAGCGTGGTAGCTACCGTCAAATCAAGGTCTTGCGCCAAAACCAGGTCCTCCAGCAGATCGACCTGTATGAATTCATGCAAAAAGGCAAAATGCCCAAGCTTTCCCTGAAGGATCAGGATGTGATCCTGGTGGAACCCCAAGGGCCGATGATCAATGTGGCTGGCAAGGTTCGCAACCCATTCCGCTTCGAATTAAAGCAGCGCAATACACTGGGTTCGGAACTGGTCAATTATGCCCTGCCCCTCGCCAAGGTGAGTCATGTCGGGGTAATTGGCGATCGTGCAAACGGTCCCTTCTCTATTTATCTGCCTTACAAAGATTTTGCCCGGGTCCAACTCAAAGACGGTGACAAGGTGCTGTTCAACGATGACATGCATGCACAAGTTTACGATGTGCAGGTCACCGGCAGTTATATGGGTCCCTCTTACTTCACCGTCCGCAAAGAGACCAAACTGCACGATCTGCTCAACCATATTCCGATCAATCCGGATCTGGCCGATTACCAATCCATCTATCTGATGCGCAAGAGCGTGGCCATCCGGCAAAAAGAGATGCTGGATGAGTCGCTCAACCGGCTGGAGCGCAGCGTATTCACCGCGCCGGCCAGTTCGGATGGTGAAGCGACCATCCGTGCCAAAGAGGCCGAGCTGGTCATGCAATTTGTCGACAAGGCTCGCAAGATTCAGCCTCTGGGCAAGGTCGTGGTCGCAGACAAGGGCATCATCGCCAACATTCAGCTGGAGCAAGGCGACCAGATTGTGATCCCGAACAAGACTGACCTTATCCAGGTGGGTGGTGAGGTGTTGATGCCACAAGCCGTGGTTTACAACGCCAATGCCGACCTCGATGATTATGTCGCCTGGGCCGGTGGGTTTACCGAACGAGCCAATGATCAGCGCATCGCCGTGGTGCATGCCAACGGGCTGGTGGAGTTCAAGGGCCAGGGGAATGTTCAGCCAGGGGATCAGATCATGGTGTTGCCCAAGGTTGACAGCAAAACCATGCAGTCGGTCAAAGACATCACCCAGATCATCTATCAGATCGCCGTGGCGGCAAACGTAGCCATCAACTAAACCGCCCACACCGAACAATGCAGACTCGTCAATCGGCGAGTCTGCCATACGGTAAACGACTCAATGCATAAACCCATTCTCAATCAAACACCTCGAACGCCCCTGCAGGTGCTGCGCGATGTGACGTTTGGTTTGCTTATCCGAGAACTGAAGACCCGATTCGGCAGTTACCGGCTGGGCTATGCCTGGGCCCTGCTTGACCCTCTATTGATGATAAGCGCATTTAGTCTGATTTTCGGGATGCGCAGCCAGAGTGGTTTCGGGGGCGTGCCTGTACAGGTTTTTATCACGGCCGGTTACCTCCCTTTCATGTTTTTCAACAAGGTGGTGAGTCAGCTTAAATCTGCGGTCAACGCCAACATGGGGTTGTTCTGCTACCGTCAGGTCACCCCCTTCGCCACCTTTGTTGCCCGCTTTATGCTAGAGGTCATGGTGGGCATGATGGTGGGCATCATACTGGTGCTGGGGCTGCTCTGGTTTGGTTTCGATGCCATCCCTGCCGATCCCTTGCAAGTCATCATTGGCTATCTGCTGCTGATGGTGTTTTCATTCTCCCTCGGCATCGTTTTTTGTGTGATTGGCAGTCTCTTTCAAGAGGCAAATAAACTCCTTAGCCTGCTGATGATGCCGCTGATGTTTATCTCCTGCGTAATGTATCCATTGAATTCGATTCCGCCCCAGTACCAGCACTGGTTTTTGTGGAATCCGCTGGTGCATGCTGTTGAGTTGATACGCAGCGGCTGGATCGCGGGATACAGCAGCCCCAGTGTCAGTTGGATTTATTTCGCCAGCATCACCTTGCTGCTGCTGACTTTTGCCATGAGCTGCTATCGCCTGAATCATCGCCGATTGATCGCCAGTTAAAGTGAAACACCATGATCATTCTCGAAAGTGTCTCCAAGTACTACCCGACCAAATTTGGCCGCAACTATGTGTTGCGGGATGTGAGCATCGAACTGCCGCGAGATCGCAATATCGGCATTCTTGGCGTCAACGGCGCGGGCAAATCCACCCTGCTTCGCCTGTTGGGGGGCATGGATACCCCCAATCAGGGTAAGGTGACCCGTCTTTGCCGTGTCTCCTGGCCACTGGCCCTCGGCGGTGGGTTTCAAGGGAGCATGACAGGGCGGGAGAACACCCGCTTCGTCTGCCGCATCCATGGAGTGCGCGACACCCAGCCCGTGGAGGAGTGGGTCAAGGAGTTTTCCGAAATCGGTCAGCATTTCGAGTTGCCGATCAAAACCTACTCCAGCGGCATGAAGTCCAAGTTCTCCTTTGCCGTCAGCATGGCCTTTGATTTTGATATTTATCTGACCGACGAAATTACATCGGTGGGGGATGCCCGCTTCAAGCAGAAGTGCATCGATACCTTCAATCAAAAGCGCGAGACCGCGAGCCTTATCATGGTGTCTCACGACATGAAAAACCTGCGCCAGCAGTGCGACATGGGCATCTTGCTGCGCAATAGTACATTGGAAGTTTTCGACAATATCGACGATGCCATCCGCATTTATCAGAATCTCTAACAAGCTGCATCCATCATGACTCAACCTATCCGTTCCGAAAGACCATCCCGCTTCGCGCGCAAACTGCGCAAGCTCGGCAATGAGCCAAAGCGCTTTTTTATCGACTCCAGCGGTTTTCAGATTGCCCACCGCTCCTGGCAGCAGAGCCTCAAACTCGGCAGCTTCCTCTGGGTCGTCGCCTGTTTTGCCATTGCCGCCCTCTATCTCGGCGTCATCGCCTCGGATCGGTATGTGAGCCGGGCAGAGCTGATGATCAAGCAGGCGGATCAGATCAAGATGCTGCCCGATGCCCTGTCGATGCTGGGGCTGGGTGGCAGTAATCATCAGGATGTGCTGCTGATCCAGGAGTATCTGAAATCCTGGGATCTGCTGGCCAAGCTGGATAAAGAACTCGGCCTCAAGGCCCATTACCAGAGTGACAAGGCCGACTATTTTTCTCGTCTGCCACAGGATGTCAGCCGGGAAGACTTTATCGAATACTACCGCAAACACCTGACGCTGCGCCTGGATGAGCTGTCGGGCGTGCTCACCATCGAATTGCAGGCGTTTGATCCCGAGTATGGCCAGCAGGTGGTGGGGCTGATGCTCAAAGAGTCCGAGCGCTTTATCAACAAGCTGGGACATCAGGTGGCACTGGAACAACTAGCTTTTGTCGAACAAGAGGTCGATCGTGCCTATCAACGACTACAGGATGAGAAGGCCAAGGTGCTGGCGTTTCAAAACAGTCACCAACTCATCAGCCCGGAATCCACCAGTAGCGCACGTCTCGGGGTAGTCAGCCAGATCGAGGCAGAGTTGGTGAACCAGCAGGCGCAGCTCAAACAACTGCGCAGCTATATGAGAGAGAGCGCCCCCGGCGTCATCTCGGTGCAGAGCCGCGTCGATGCTCTCAACAGGCAACTGGAGCAGGAGCGTGCCAAGCTCACCGGCCAAGATAAAGAGGCCATGAACGAGATAACCGCCGGTTACATGGATGTGCAAACCCAGGCCACCCTGGCGGCAGATCTCTACAAGACGGGCCTTATCAGCTTGGAACAGGCCAGGATAGAGGCCTATCGCAAGCTCAAACACCTGCTGGTCATCAGTCAACCCAGCCTGGCCCAGGATGCGGAATACCCTCGCCGTCTCTACAACTTGGCCACAGTGAGTGTGCTGCTGATTCTCTTCTATGGATTGATCGTCATGGGTCTTGCTACCTTGCGTGAGCATCAGGATTAATATGTGAAATATTAGGTATCGCTGATAATACCAAAGACTATTAACTTGCTTTTAATTATTTCAACATGAGTAGTTATAATGTTACAGCATCCTACAACACCATTATTATTATGTTATGAAAATGGTATCTCGCCACTGAGGTTAGATGGATATGACTTTTATTTCATGACTCAGCTTGCTTACATCGCCAACATGTAACAAATAAGCATTTAAAATAAAGTCCAAAAGAAACTGCATCACCGTCATTTAAATCATCCTCATGTATCCGAGAGGGAATATGGATAACCAAAAAAAATATCGAAATATTGCCAATCAAATGAAGTCGCGAGAATCTCAACTTCACATCGAGCTTGACTTTATTTTTAAAAAAAATATTTTCTGGGACCCTATTTATTTAGCCCATTCTGAATGGCTAGAGCACATTCCGTTTGCATTCTGGCTGGTGGATGCACTTCAACCCCGAAAGATTGTTGAAATCGGCACCAATGATGGCAGTTCCTATTTTTCTTTCTGCCAAGCTGTGGCTAATCTTGAACTTGATACTCAATGCTTTTCTATCAATACTTGGAGTGGGGCCGAACATTCAAGTGAGAATTATGAAGATGCCTATTCTCAAGTTTCGATTCATAACAAAGAGAATTATTTCAGCTTCTCCACATTAATGCGTAGCATCCCTGAACAAGCATTAGAACATTTCGAGGAAGGGAGTATTGACCTGCTACATATCGATGGGTTACATACGCTTGATGCGGTGCGTCAAACTTTTGAAAACTGGTTACCAAAACTCTCTCCAAGCGCAGTAGTCATCATGCATGACACCAATATCAGAACACGAGGCTTTGGTGTTTTCAGATTTTTTAACGAGCTTAAAGCAATCTACCCTCACTTTGAATTTGCTCACGGCAATGGCCTTGGTGTCATAGGCGTCGGGAACAAGCAGCATACTTCCATGCAAGCTCTATATAGACTCTCTTCCAAGCCCTCCACTTTGCAGCAAGCTAAAGACATTTTTTCCCGCTTAGGCAAAGTATGCTGTGATAGTAGAGCCACGTTTGAACTCCAGCAGAAAATGGACAGACAGGCTAGTGAATATAAGGAAGCCCTGATATACGAGCAGGAGCAACATGCCCTTGAACGGGGACATATCACCGCACGGATTAATTCGCAACATCAGGAGATCGAGGCCCTTCATGCCAAGCTTGCAGAATATCAAGCACAAGAGCACAAGTTTGACGCACAACAAGGTGCATTGAAAACCCTGCAAGCTGAAGCCAAGACAAACCAAGCGCGCCTTGAACAGGAACGAGATTTGGCACTTCACGCTCGGCGCCAACTTGAAATAAACAACGCAACACTCTCGCAGCAGCTGGCCCAAGCACGGGAACAAAAGTTTGACGCCCAACAAAGTGCACTGAAAGCCCTGCAAGCTGACCTGAATAACCAGTTAACTGATGCCAAGACACACCAAGCGCGTCTTGCACAGGAACGAGATATGGCGCTCAATACTCAGCACCAACTTGAGACCAAGAATGCCGAACTCTCGCAACAACTGGCCCAAGCACTCGAGCAGCTCAGAGAAACGGCCCATGTGCAAACGCAGCTTCAATGTGAACGAGATACTTTAGTATCGCAGCACAAGCAGATTGAGCGTGAGCTGATCGACAGCCGTCAGAGGCTACATGCAGCAGCACTGCTTCATCAAAACGAGCTGAAGCAACTGCAACAACAAAACTCAGCGCTGACTGAGCATCGTCTGGTGCTGGAAGCCAGTGTTGCGGAACGTTTCCATGAGCTGGCACTGATGACCCGCCATGCCGAAAGCCTGACCCGGGAGCTGGAGAGCAAAGAGCAACAACTGCAACAAGCAAGGGAACGAGCTCAGCGACTCAAGAGAAGTGTTTCCTGGAAGCTGACGGCTCCCGTCCGGGCCATTGCTCGAACTTTCAAGGACAAAGGTGAGCCTAGCACCAACAGCACAAGCACTATCGAGCGCATTGCCAACTCTGGCTTGTTTGATGAGCGCTGGTACTGTGAACACTACCCGGAAGTCGCAATCAGCTCGCTCTCAGCCATTGAACACTACTTGGAAATAGGTGCCGAACAAGGCTACAACCCTAGTTCCGTATTTGACACTCGCTGGTATATTGATACCTATCCAGATGTGGCGCAGAGCGCCATCAATCCCCTTATTCACTACATCATGCATGGGCAAGCCGAACAGCGTCACTGCCTACCGACATACTGATAAACTCGGAAATATAAAAATAAATGACGACCCAACACTATAACGACGATGCATTAGCTCATTTCGATGAACACTGGTATTTGCATACATATCTGGACGTACGCCTTACCGGCATGCCAGCGCGTGAACATTTCAAACGTTATGGGCGGTTATTGGGTCGTCAACCTTGTTCCGATTGGGGAATGACCACACCGCAACCACTACCCACTCAAGCTATTGCACTGCCCTATCAAGCCCTCAATCAACTATCTATCGATAGTGGGACCCAATACGGCTGGCATTCGGAAGGGTTGGATCCCTTTTTTATTATCGATCTAGGACAATGGCCAGCCTTCCAGCCAGGTTGGTATGAATTCAAACTGACAATTCATAGTCAAGGTCAGCGTGGCCTCAGCAAGCTGTATCTGGATGTAGGCAGGGGGTTCAACGAAAGTGATTCTGTTGTTATGCCCTATGTGACTAACCAATTATCCTCAAGGATATTTTATCTCGATAGCACCTTGCATCACCTGCGCTTTGATCCTATGGAGCGCAAAGGTAAATTTTCATTAAGTGAGTTCAGTATTTTCCCGGTTGCAGATGGACAACTGGACGATGCCCTTGTATCTCGACTAATTGATGCTCACGATGAGTTTCAAGGTTTAAATAAAAATGAGATTGTGGAAGCGATAAAAATAAAGGAAGGAGAATGCGACCTGCATGCCCTTTATAAAAATTATCAAGAAACATTCAATTATTCTCAACCCACGCTGAACTATGATGAGTGGATAGATATGGTAGAAACACCGGGTCTACCAACGAAGAGTGAGGTTGCAGCATATTTATCTAATCTGCTTACTCCCCCGCTGATTTCTGTGGTGATGCCGGTCTATAACCCGGCCGAAATCTACCTGCGTGCCTGCCTGGACTCCGTCTTGGCGCAAAGCTATCCCCACTGGGAACTTTGTATTGCAGATGATCGCTCGCCAAAGGCCCATGTGCAGCGGGTACTGCGCGAGTATGAGGCCAAAGACAGCCGTATCAAGGTTATCTACCGCGAGCAGAATGGCCATATCTCTGCGGCCTCCAATAGCGCCCTGGAGATTGCCAAGGGCGATTTCGTAGCACTGTTGGATCATGATGATGCCCTGCCGGAACACGCCCTGCTGTTTATGGCTCAGGCCATTTGCGAAAAAACCGATACCCAGATCCTCTACAGTGACGAAGACAAGCTCAATGGTCGCGGCGAACGCTTTGATCCCCACTTCAAGAGCGACTGGAACCCGGACCTGTTCTTCTCGCAAAACTATGTCTCTCACCTCGGGGTCTATCGCCGCTCACTGCTGCAACAGATAGGCGGATTCCGCCTTGGCGTCGAGGGCAGCCAGGATCAGGATCTGCTGCTGCGCTGCCTGCCCCATGTGACGGCAGCGCAGATAGTCCATATCCCCCGCGTGCTCTATCACTGGCGCACCATAGAGGGCTCCACGGCCCTTGCCTCCGGTGAGAAGAGTTACACCACAGATGCAGGCCTCCAGGCGCTGCACGACTATTTCGCGGGCCAGCAACCCGGTGTCAGGGTGGAAGCGGGGCTGGTGCCCAACACCTATCGGGTACGCTACCCCATCCCCGAGCCAGCCCCTCTGGTCAGCCTGCTGATCCCCACTCGGGACCGCCGCGCCCTGACCGAAACCGCAGTACGCAGCATCCTGGAACGCAGTACCTACACCCACTTCGAGATCCTGATCCTCGATAATGGCAGCGTCGAGCAGGAGACCCTCGACTTCTTTGCCCGTATCCAGCGCGAAGACAGTCGGGTCAAGGTATTGCGTTATGACCACCCCTTCAACTACTCGGCCATCAACAACTTTGGTGCCAGCCATGCCAAGGGAACCATCATTGGTCTGGTCAACAATGATGTCGAGGTGATCAGCCCGGAGTGGTTGGGCGAGATGGTCAGCCACTGCCTGCGGCCGGAGATCGGCTGTGTGGGGGCCAAGCTCTATTACAGCAACGACACCCTGCAACATGCCGGTGTCATTGTCAGTTTGGGTGGTGTAGCAGGCCATTCACACAAGCATTTCCCACGCAATCATCCAGGCTATTTCCATCGTTTATCGCTGGTTCAGACACTGTCTGCAGTCACGGCGGCTTGTCTGCTCATCCGTAAGGACATATTTGAGCAAGTATCAGGTCTCGATGAAGAGAACCTGCAGGTTGCCTTTAACGACGTGGATTTCTGCCTAAAAGTACGTGAGGCGGGTTATCGTAACCTCTGGACTCCCTATGCCGAGCTCTATCACTATGAGTCTATTAGCCGTGGCGCTGAAGATTCCCCAGAGAAAATGGCTCGCTTTACCAAGGAAGTGAACTTTATGAAATCCAAGTGGGGTAAACATCTGGAGCGGGATCCCTTCTATAACCCGCATCTGACGAAAGACCGCGAAGATTTCAGTCTTGGCACTACCGGAGAATAATTTTTCAACAAAGCAACCTAAATAACTGATCCCAATAGTGCTACACCTTCGCTGTGCCATAGCCATTCCCCGGGAAAGGAGACACGGTATCCATGAAGTGTTTCACTCGGGCCAGCAGGTTTGCCATCCCTCTGCATTGATGATTGCGCGTGATGGTTTCATGTAACTTGTGCCATAGCCGTTCTATGTGATTAACCCAAGGGCTGTAAACTGGCTGGAACACCAGGCAGAACTTGGGATTCTTCTTCAACCATCGCTCGGTCTGTTTGCTTTTGTGAATGATGTAGTTATCGAGGATCAACGTGATGGTTTTGGCTCGTCGGTAGTGGTGGCGCAGCTTTTCCAGCATGGCAATAAACAGCGATGAGTTTTTCTTGATCCCGCTGACGTAAAGTACCCTTCCGTTGCCTGCGTGGAGAACGCCTGCCAGATAATGCTTGGCATTCTGCCCCGGTGTGACAACCCGCTTTTGCTGCGCTCTGAACATCCAGTCGGCTCCTAATTTGGGATTGAGGTCTATATCGACTTCATCCTCATAAAACACCGGATTATCGGCATCACAGCGGGCCAGCGCGGCGTCGATATTCGCCATTTTTTCCTGATAGGCTGGGTCTTTTATCCGCAAGGTCGGCACGGGCCTGCGCCAGACAATGCCCATACGAGGTAACCATCGGCGGAGCGTGGAGGCTGCCACATTGAGCCCTGTTAACCGATTGATTTTTATAGCCAATAGTTCAGTACACCAACGGCTGCGCTGATAACCAAAATCTTGCGGAGAAAACTGCATGAGCAGCACCAGTAAGGTGACAATCTTGGCGATAGGTAAGACTGGGGCACGGCCAGCCGGTAAGGCTTCTAGCGCATCTATGCCTTCATCTCGATACCACCGAAGCCAACGACCGATGGTCGAGCGCGCAGCGCCGGTAAGGTGATGAACATCGGTGATCGTGCGTCCTTCATGTAACAGCAAGATGGCCATCAAGCGACGAGCATGTCCTTTATCACGGGTGGCATGGATGATTTTGTGAATGCGGCGCCGTTGTGGTCGTGGCAGAGGTGGTAGGATAGGCATCAACTCAGTCCTTTGGGTGTGGCTTGTTTTGTTTAG
>NZ_JBFODJ010000063.1:0-13044 GCF_040908265.1 Aeromonas sp. R5-1 | reverse complement strand
CATGTACAGGATCTTTAGCGCCAACCAATTGAAATAGATATAAAAAAGGCTTCGTTTGTGATCTAATTTTATCGCCAAACAAAATCAACACGCGCGAAGCCTATGACCATTATTAATGCTAATCACTATCTGGAGCAACTCCTGGCTCCCGCCGCACTCGAGCGCATTGCTCGGCTCTGCAAGTTTTGTCTGCGTCAGCGCGCCATTACCCCTGCCATGCTCGTACCTGCACTGTTGCGGGCCATGGGGGGCGACCAGGTCAATGACATTGCCAGCTTACACCGTCATTTCAATGCCTTGCAGCTGACGAAAGAGCATCAGGTTTCTTACAAACCGTTTCACAATCAGCTGCGTAAAGAGAGCTTTGCCCTGTTTATGAAAGCGCTGGTCGAACGGGCCATCGCCTTGCGTATCGACCATCAACTCAAAGCGGCCTCCCTCGGCGCGTTCAAGCAGGTGTTATTGCACGATGGCACCTCCTTCGCGGTGCACCGGCGTCTGGCGGCTGACTTTCCCGGCCGGTTCAAGACCATCAGTCCGGCGGCTATCGAGTGCCATATGACCATGTCTCTGTCGGAGCAGAGCCCACTGTGCATGAGTGTGTCTGCCGATACCGCAGGGGAGCGGCAATTTCTCCCTGAGGCTCACAAGCTGGCCAACTGCCTGCTGCTGGCTGACGCGGGTTACATTGACAGGGCCTGGTTTGAGCAGGTGAACGACGCTGGCGGATTTTATCTGGTGCGAGGAACGCAAAGCCTGAACCCCAAGATAATCCAGGCCTGGCGCGGTGATGGGCGGGAAGTGCCAAAACTGGCGGGACTGTCACTGAAAGAGGCAGGACGGCGGCGCTGTCGGGCCGAGGTGCTGGATATGGTGGTGAAGTCCGGCAAGGTCGAGTACCGCTTGATCCGACGCTGGTTTGCCGAGGAAAAGCGGTTCTGCTTGTGGATGACCAACCTGCCGCGAGCGGCATGGTCAGCAGAGCAGGTGATGAGCCTGTATCGCTGCCGTTGGCAGGTGGAGTTGTTATTTAAAGAGTGGAAATCGCACAACCGGCTCAAGGGGTTTGTGACGGGGGAGAAAGCCATCGCCGAGGGATTGGTGTGGACGAGTTTGCTGTCGCTGGTGATGAAAAGGCGGGTCGCGCAGAGTGTGATGACAGGGAAGCTATCGATGTTGAAAGCGTCAAAGAACAGTACGACATGGTGGTTGCCGCTATTGGAAGCAGTGGCCCATAGAGCGCTGACAGAAATAAGGGAAAGACTGGAATGGGCAGCTGATTATTTGGCCAAGAACGCTTGCCGAACCAAGCAGAGAAAATCGATACAGAACAGGACCTTGGAAGGAGTTTTAAAGGGACTCAACGCTTAAGGTCCTGTACATGAGCCTGCTATAGGTATTACCTTCCAGGTGGCTCGATGCCCATGATAAGTCGATCAACAAACGGTTCAGGATCGCTCGACTGTATGTGCCGGCAGGCTCATCGATGTCTGTGGTCTTGCCCATGTTGTGCAACTGACGGCGCAGTGATTCGGACAGGTAACAGGTTTCGTTGGGATGATATGCCTGCAAGAAATCATGCTGATAGCCCACGGGCTTGCGGGCTGGGAGGGGCTGGTCGATATAGGCAAGGATATCCAGGCTGTCGGCAGAGAGTGGGATGAACGCGGGGAAACTGTCCACCTTGGCTATCCGGGGCTCGGTATGGCTCTCGGAGTCAGCATGATAGCGGCGAGCCCGTCCTTCGCCTTGGGCTGTGATGTGGCCGCTTTCAATCAGCTTGGCTATCAGGCGCTGTGCGGTGCGTCTGGCTATGCTCGGGTGGCGGCCCAGCAGTTCAGCCAGCGTCAATCCGCTTTCGGATCCCCTGATAGTCTCTAGTAGGTCTGTGGTCGCTGACATCGTGTTTGTTGGCGCGTTTTTCATATATATGGCGCCATTTTGGCGCAGTTAACTAAACTGCGCCAGTTTTAGTGGCAAGTTTGGCGCAGTTTTGCGGTGGCTTCATAGGTTAACGTTTGGGGTTTGAAAGAGTCCTGCATCGTTGATGGTATGGTTTAGATGGGCTAGTTTAAAGGCGCAATGATACAGGGAGCCGCCTCGCCATGTCCTACGCTGCTTATCGTTCTGTTCGCCAGATCCGCCAACCGAAGGGGCTGATGGCCTCGCTGGCCTTGCCCCAGGAGCTTGTGGGGGCGCATCATCTCATTGTGGCTGGAATGGCTCCCTCCATCGTCAATGAACTGGCTGCGTTGCTGGGCTGCGACGTCAAGATAGTCTGTCAGCTGGTTGGCATTGACCGCTCGACGGTGACACGCAAGCGCACTGCGGCGGCCCTGCTGTCCCGCGCTCAGAGTGCCCGTATCTATTCATTCGTTAGTGTGATGGAGGCTGCGGAGTCGCTGTTCGAGGGGGACAGGGGGAAGGCGCTTGAGTGGTTGAACAAACCTGCCCGGGCGCTGGGAGGAAACCCTCCTGCTACTTTCCTGACGACCGCTGTCGGAGCTCAGGCAGTTATCGATCTCATCGGCCAGATTGAGCATGGCGTCGTCGTTTGATGGCGACCTATCTCGCTGAAGGCGTTACCGCTCGACAGCGGTGTCCAGCATGTGCAGGAGAAAGCCAAGTATTGTTCAATTGACGTCACCCGAGTCAGTCACATTCCCCCTTGCATATCGGCTAAATGATCCCGCTCCCTCGACGATTACCCACTTGGTGAATTGCATCTCCATTCCTGACTTCATTCACAGTACCTGCCTGCGGTAGGCCTGCCATGCGCAGGTTCAGAGGTTCGGTGTGTGGCTGAATCGGTTTATCGCTAAGGAACTGTTTGAAAACAAAATACATTTTTATGTAATGTGTTAGTAACGGGTGATACACGGGGTTTACATGAGGACGAAGGAGTCAGGGAACTATCAGATCCATCCGGCGTTAGTCGCGTTTCGTGAGGCGTGGTTGGAGTTGGGCTTCAAGACTGGGCTGCCGATTGCCGATCAATTCCATACGCTCTGGGAGTCAGCCATTATTCTCTATCGTCCCTTGTCGTCAGGCGATGATGTGGGCAGTGCGCTTATGATCGTAGGGCCATTGTTGCCAGTATTGTCTTGGCCGTCGCCAATCAAACCGCCGCCTGGGCAACGATTGATCCCCTGCGGGCTGAATGAGGGTGAGGTCGAGCAGCATCTGGCCGGGGAGTGGCTGAGGTTGATGACGCTGTTAGGGGAGCCCCGTCTCATCGAATGCAGCCGACGAATTTTCAATCGCGTTCTGACAGACGAGCAGCGTCTTAACTGGTTTCAGAAGAAGCGGTTGTCTCAAGACTATTGGGCCAAGGTGTGCGGGTTGTCCCGGGAACAGCTGGCGCATGCTCAGGAGGCGCTGAGCAAGTCCCGGCAAAAAGACAAAAAGAACGGGATGGTATCGGTGCCCGAACCTAACTTTTTCTTGCAGAGGTTAGCCGATGAGTGATGACCTTTCGCAGGAGCAGGCAGTGGAGGGTCTTGACGCTGAACCCGCCCGTTCCCTTACCCGACAGCTGGTGTTTCCGGAGGCGTTGGCCGAGTGGCACCGGCAAATCCTTGAATCGTTGCAAGCCTGCGGTCAGGGGATCCTGGGATTGGATCCAACACTGACCGCGTTGTTGGCCGCCGAGCTGCAGTGGATCGATTCTGTCTCATCCAAAGAGATGCTGCCCCCATCGCCACTCTCGGCCATGCAAATGCGTGAGCGGTTGAGTAAAGATCGGAGACTCAGCCAATTCTATCTCGTTGACGCCATCTTGGCGGAATTGCGTAGTGGCCATAGCCTCAACGGTGAGCTATTTGCTCAGCTCAAGTCCGTGACGATCCTGGCCGTCTTGGCGTTATCACATATCAATTTTTCTCAGGGTATTGCCGAGCGGGACCAAACGGTCGAAGAGGCGCTGCGCAACGTCAGGCTGATGGCGAACAATCAACGTGAGGTGATGATTAAGGCCCTGTCTGAGGTCGATTTTACGCAGCCGATACTGACGCTATTGCAAGCCATCAAGATCCAGAGAGAGCAATATGCCAATAACAAGCAGGTGAGCGTCAATACAGGGGCCTTGGAGGCCCTACTGAGCCGACTCTATAAGGCGCGAGCCAAAGAGATCAAAACGGGTACCCGGTCAACCGGCGAACGCCAGCGGTTCCAACTGGAGGCGCGTTATCAAGAGCAGCTCGACGAGCAGACCCAAATCCTGTTGCTACGGGAGGTTCTGCTGCAGCGCGGCAAAGTCAAACTGACCGAGTGGGAGGGTGAAGAGGAGCGAGGAACCCTCCCTGAGCAGCAGACGCTGCTGGTGTCCTCTCAGCCACAGGGGTTGATGGATATTCAGGCGAGGGTTTTGCAAAGCGCCTCGGTAGCGCTCTCCATGTCGATGCGTCATCTGCAGTTGCCGGCCAACCTTTGGATTGCCACAGCGTCACAGATCACACGCCTCGTCGATGCCTTGATGCCTCAGGCGGTCGATGAAACGGCGTTGCCGGCGCTGTCGATCCTGCTGCAACTGGTGATGGGCACGAGTAGCGAGGACTTGCACAAGCTGCCGGTCTGGCCGAGTACTGAGATTAAATTGCCTGCTCCTGGCTCTCGATTTGCCGATGACGACGGACCCTCAAAGAATGCCAGTGGTATTTGGCTGCTTCCTCATGGGGCGTATCTACAACGCTATGTAGAGGTTGCCCACAGCCGAGTGCATAGGAAATTGCACTCTTTTTTGCCAAAGAGCGACTTATTCTTGCAGCTACCTTTGCCAAAATGGGCCACTCATTTATTGGTTGGACACGGTTGGAGGACATTGAGTAGTAGCGCGCAGGTGGATTGTTTAGCGCGAGCAAATGAGCGAGCTGGCACGGCCTTGACCATGCGACAGCTGCAAAACTACCAGCGTGCTTGGTTGCAAAGAGAGGGGATTGATAGCGCCATTGCCGGTATCCTGCGTGGCAAGGCGGCTCAGCAATGTTCCCCTATGGCCTACAGTCATGTGCCACGTAAAGACGTGTTGCAGATCTGGCGCCGTTATTTGGCCTCCATGGGGATGACCGCGGTGGTGCTGGCACCGGAATTAGAACAAGGAGCTGTCGGATCACGCCTCTATCCTAGCGTTGGCGAGCTTGCTCGACTCCTAGGAAATTATCAGCAGTACCTCTGTGCACGACTCAGTGGGTCACGGCAGCAGCGTCCAACGCTGACGCAATATCATAACCTCCTCGTGCGCCACAGTTTGTTGATCCTCCATCTTTCTACTGCCGCCAGGCCCGTGACGGAGATGTACGGCAGGCGTGGCGATTACTGCCTCATCAGTCGCTTTATCCGGCTGACAGACAAAGAGGGACGATCTGTGAGCTCGGCCAGGTTGGTGCCATTGTCAGCGTTGGCAGTGCAGCAACTGCAAGCCTGGGAGCGCTATTTGACATATTTGGCATGTCAGCGTGAGCCGCTGCTGGCGCCGTTAGTGTCGGCGGCGGAGCAAGCATTGAGTGGAGCTGGAGCGCTCCTGTTCTGGGCGGTCGAGGCCAAAGATGGCAGCCTGGAAGGCACAGAAATCGTCACCCCAAATTCGATGATGAGGCAGTTCGAAAATCTGTTGCCCCTGGCGCCAAACTGGCATCGCCATTCGGTGCGCAGCCACCTGCTGGAGCAAGGCGTGGCCACCGAGTTTATCGATGCGCTGCTTGGTCATGAGGAGATGGGGACAGAGTTCACAAACCAGTACAGTAGTGCGGCGTTGAGCGATCTATTTACCCTGACGGACGTGCTGGACAAATGGCATCAAACCCTCGGGTTGAAGGTGATGGGCGAATGGACAATCCACTGATCGATTGGCGTGAACAGCTTCGAAAGGAAGATGAGCGTGCAGCGAACGTTCTTCGGTCTGGTCGGGCTATGCGTCGGGATCGTCTCAAACGTGCTCAGGTGCAAATAGAGCGTCGAGCACTGGATGCGCTGTTGCAACATTTGCCCGGCCTATTCAAGGAGCCAGCCGATGTCCGAGGGTTTGAGTATCTGTGGCCATTGGCGATGAGCACGTTGACGGGCAAGTATAGGCGACAGTCTGAATTCAAGGCTGGGCTGCGAGCCATCCTGCTTTGCCTGCAGCAGGGCAATACCAGCGGGTATTGGCAGTTGCCGTTGCCGACAATCCCCCTGACGGTGCTTCGGCGCCCGCTACCTTACACTGAAAAGTGGTTTGACAAAGCGCAGCGCTGTAGTCAAGCGCTGCTGAACTGGCATAGACAGATCGAGGCCCGCGACACTAGCCTGATCGAAGCTGAAGATTTACTGGCCGACATTCTTCATAGCGCGGTGTTTTACTGCGGTGTACACCAGACGGCGATTTTGCACGCACTGATGCTGGCCATCGCTGAGCGGCGAAGATTATGCACGAATGGCTCAGTTGTTTGGTTGCCTTTGACGTTAGAGAGCAAGGCGTTGGCCACCAATGCGCACGATAGAGCAGGGAAGGGGGTTACCGAGCTCCAGATTTTCCTAAGCCTGCCGACTCTGGGGTTGGTACAGCGCTGGTATCGTCGGCGCGGCAAAACGTTTGAGCTTGCCGTTGAGCTCGACACATTCAGCTTATGGGCCCAGAGACATCTGACTGCACCCCTGCGCGGGATCAAAGAGTTTTGCCAAGGGGCGAGTCTGGTAACCGGTGGGCAAGCCGGGGTCCGCTGGCCACAGATCCTGACTCATGTGGCATCTGGGGCGTTACACAGTGTACCGCTGCCTCATGAAAACTGGCTTTCACTGCATCATCCGACGGTTGCGGATGGTCACCAAGTGGTGTGTTTGGCGCAGGAGGCGAGTACCGGATTAGTCGATAACCTGACGGCAGGCAGTTCCAAGCGTTGGCGCTACCATGGCGAAGACCACCCTTATTCATCCTTACTGGCTCGGTTGCGAACGGTGTTGGCGGAAAAGGAGAGCGCGACTCGCAAGCAGACTAAGGCAAGCTGCCTCGCAGGACTGAACCGGTTGCGCAATGAGCAGACCCTCAGCAAGTCAGAGCAGATCCTGGTTGGGTGGCTACATCAATGCATCGCAAAGAACAAAAACAAGCCTTCGACGCTGCGCAGTTACCTTAGTCGCGGTGGTCAGCAATGGCTTGTTCGGTGCTTTGATCATGATCTCGGCTTATGGGATGGCTATCGTTTTCTGAGCTGTTATCGAGCATTGCTGGAAGAGTATGGGGGGACTTCAAATCTGGTCGTCGACCCGGCGCTCTCTGGTGCGGTTGAACGGACGGACCTGGAAAGATCCTCCTCCGCAGAGCCGGAAAGTTCCTCTTCCGAGGCGCCCGTTAGCCAAAAGAATGCTGTCAGCTACATGGCTGCACGCTT
The DNA here is from genome assembly GCF_040908265.1 of Aeromonas sp. R5-1. Lineage (NCBI taxonomy): Bacteria > Pseudomonadati > Pseudomonadota > Gammaproteobacteria > Aeromonadales > Aeromonadaceae > Aeromonas > Aeromonas sp. R5-1. Next base: position 5,680 of record NZ_JBFODJ010000063.1, on the reverse strand, counting down.
GACCAGCCTGCACAGCTATGCGGTGGCGAGTTACCACTTGGCCCCATTGCCGGAGGAGCTGGTCCCGCGCGAGCGCCAGAGGCCCCATGTGCGTGCCACCTATCTCAGTGAACCTCTCTTTCGACAGTTGCTGCGTGGAATGGAGCGGATGACGCACACCTCATCGAGTTACCGAGAGTGTCTGAGCGCGTTATACATCGTGGCTTATCGTGCTGGACTGCGCTTGAGCGAGATCCAAAAGCTCAGGTTAAAAGATATCGAACGCAGTCCAGAGTGCTGGCTATATATCCGCGATACCCGGCTTGATGATGGCAAGAGTGACAGTGCCACCCGCAAGATCCCCCTGGGGGTCTTGCTGACCCCGGAAGAGCGTACTCGATTGGATGCGTACTTGTCTGGGTTATGGCCGCGAAAGGCGAAAAACGCGAACGCGCTGGCGTTTCCCTCACAGAGCGGTTGGTTGATACCGATGTCGGATGAAGAGATCAGGGGGCCGTTAACCAGTATCCTTCGGCAGGTTGGTGGGAAATACTATACATTCCATCATCTGCGGCATACGGCATTGAGCCGCCTACAACTGCTGCTACATCACGAAGCTCTGGCACTGCACAGTTTGCCAGGGTGGGCACATTTCCTGCCTTGGTCGGCCGCACAGTGTACCTCTATCTACCAGACCATCACACACTCATCCACTCAGGGGGATTATTGGGCGCTGGCCCAGTTTGCTGGCCATCAGAGCCCGGAGACGACGTTGCACTCATATTTGCATTTTACCCACTGGGTCAATGCAGCGTGTCTGTTGCAGGCCAAGTACGACTGGTCTTTGTCACTGCGACACCACTTCACCGGGCTGTCTCGTGCAAAGCTCACACAGAACGACTGGTTGGAGGGGCCCTTGACATGGCAGCGCTGCCGGGAGGCCCTGCTCCAGTCGCTTTCGCCTTATCTTCAACAGGTCTCCTGGGTCCTGATGGAGTGTGCACCTTACCCTCCCTTGGTTAAACACAAGCTGGATTTTGATGCCGCTCTGGAGCTGATCGCACGGTTCGCACGACATGAAGATATCACCGATCAACTCAATCGTTATCAACTCACACCCGCTATGGTCGATGAGTTAGTTGAAAAAATTCATTTACTTAAAGCATTTAAGACTCAGCGGGGAGCACAGCGATTGCTCTACTCAACGTCACATCATCTGAATTTGCTTCCTGGAGCCTTGCGCAGTCATAAGGAGCAAATCGAACTCCGTAAAGTGGTTAAACTGGCTCGCCAGGTCTATCGCGAGCAACGAGCGGCTTTCATCGAATGGATTGGCTATCTGCTAGTCCGAAGCAATACTCGCAACACTGGGATCCCCTTCACGGATCCACAGATGTTGCAAGCCTTCCTGAGTGTGACGGTATTACTGCTGCCAGCGACACGGATTGCGATCGAGGTACGATGTGGCGCCAAACGGAGTGAAAAAGCCCCATGGCGGGAGGTCATCTCACGCTATCGCGTGAAGAGTGAATTCATTGAAAAAAGTGGGGCTAACCGGGCACTACTGCGAATAATTCATCCTGACGAGGCGGGTATCTGTCAGCGTTCTACTGAGCGGCAGCAAAATGCTGACACGGTAAAACCAATGGCGCGCTACAGCACTCCGTTGCTACGGACAGTCGCCTATGTCGTGGCGCTGAAAGTAATGAGCATCCAAGAGCTGGTATCGCTAGGTAACAAGAAGAAAGCCGACTTTGCACGTCAAACCGCGCGTGAGCTTACAGATTGAACGTGCAACATGCTGAAATAGAATAAAATCTATTTGCTTCGCCATTTTGCCAGCTGCCTGACCACTGCGCGCTGCGCATCTGATGTGGATAGGCCCTGAAGGGGCAGGAATTGCTCTGCTTGCCGGCGCTGCTGTCGAGGGCTGAACCAGCTTTTCCCATCCTTATCCATGTTCCAAGGGCTCGAAACGGCGCATTGGAGTATTGGCAAAAAGTCATCCGTCGTTGCGTCGCGTGATAGCTGGCCACGCAACTGAGCGCGCCAGCGTTTGTGCCAAATCCGCTTGTCTTCAGCTTCAGACGTCGCTGTTGTGTAGCCAAACATGGGGGTCTTTCGTCGACTTCGGCTCATTTCTTGCCCTCATAATGCGTTTCGTTTGAGGTAGCTCGTGGCTCTTCACTTTTGCACTGCCAAGTGTGTTCGACGAAAGCGGGTTGAGGACTTGACGCTTTGTCTGCGTCCTAGCTCTCAGTTGGTAAAGATAGCTATCGTTAATCAACGAACTCATACAGATCTTCAATCTTTACATTGAGATAACGGCATAATGTTTCAATAGCATCAAGTTCTATTCTAGTCGCAGTTTCGTTGTACATGCGCGTAATTGTGCCTCTGTTGAGTCCTGTCTCTCTGGCAACATCGGCAATTTTTAGCCGTTTCTCACCCATGATCTTGGATAAATGACACTTAATCATGCTCTCTCCGTAACCAAAATAATCTCCTGAAGATTAAAATGGCTTGCAATTGTGTTTTCTTGTGTTTAAATTGTTCTGCAGGAGATCAATTTAATCTCCAAGTTAGATAAATCAGCGTTTGGAGAATGATTATGGCATACACCTACCTGACAACAGAAGAGCTCTCTGCTCGCATCAAGTTCGATCCACGTACTATCCGCAATCAGCTGAAAGACTCTGTCCTGCTCGAAGGGCTGCACTATATTCGCCCGTTTGGCGGTCGTAAGTTGTTGTTTCTCTGGGAGCCTATCGAAGAGGAAATGCTCAAGCACAGCGCAATGTTCGAGTCGTTTCAGGGCTAGGGGAGGTGGATTCTTATGGCAACAGTATATAGCCTTAACCAATTGCTTTACCTCGATTTTTGCTTCAAGGGGAAGCGCTGTCGTGAGCGCACTGGGTTACCCGATACAAGCCAAAATCGCCACAAACTGAAGCAGTATTGTGAACGATTGGAGGCACAAATCACCCTCGGGCAGTTTGATTTTTGCAAAACCTTCCCAAACAGCCCGCGTTGTGGCTACTTCACCAAACTGGCCGAGCGGGAAGCCGTGTTGCGGGCTGGGTGCCCTCTGTTGTCTGATTTTGCTGAGCAGTGGTACCAGGAAAAATCGGCCGAGTGGCGAACCTCCCAGCAGGAGACCATCCGCGACATTCTTGATTGCCATCTGCTGCCGCACTTTGGCAATCAGCCGCTGAGCGTGATCGATAAGTCTGCGATCTTGGCATTCAGGACAATGATCGCTCGTTTGCCCGGGAGAGGTGGCAAGCCGATCTCAGCCTCACGGGTCAACCACATCATGACGCCGCTTCGCATGATGTTGGCAGATGCGGCAGATCGGTTCGGTTTTGACTCGCCCTGGCGCAATATCCGAGCACTCAAGATCCCCCGTAGCAACATCATGCCCTTCAGTCTTGAAGAGATTGGTCGACTGCTGGCAGTGGTGAGGGCTGACTTTCGCCCTTATTACACCATCCGGTTTTTTACCGGGCTACGTTCGAGCGAGATCCACGGTTTAACCTGGCGCCACATCGATTTCGAGCGCCGGCAGATCCTGGTGTATCAGGCATGGGTCCGCAATGAACTGATCCCGACGAAAACCGATGGCTCCTATCGCGCGGTGCAGATGAGTGAGCAGGTTTATCAGGCATTTCTCACTCAACGCGACCGCTACGATGGCAAGGTCTCACCAGATGGGTTTGTTTTCTGCACGAAGCACGGCAGCCCGTTCGAGGATCGCAATGTGGCCAATCGGGTGTGGTACCCATTGCTGTCGTTGTTAAAGCTGGAGAAGCGCAAGCCCTATCAGACAAGGCATACCGCCGCCACGCTCTGGCTCGCGGCAGGTGAGAGCCCTGAGTGGATAGCAAAGCAACTGGGCCATAACAGCACTCAGATGTTATTCCGGGTCTATTCCCGTTACGTGCCTGATCTGTCGGGTCGGGATGGGCATGCCTTTGAGCAGATGTTGGCGGGATTCGAGCAGCAGCGGCTTGCCTCGAAGGCGCTGGCGGAAAGGTGGGATTCACACGATGGGGAGGCGGGTCATGGTACACGTCACTGAATATGCGGATTGCGGCGAACTGATGTGGGCAACCAGACTGGCGGATAGCGAGGGCGAGTATGAGTGTTGGGAATTGTTATCGCCAAAGGCCGTCCATCGAGTCTCGGTCTCAGATAAATGCATGGCAACTATTGCGCCGTCGGGGCAGCTGGTACTGGCAATGCTGGGGATGGAGCAGCAGTCTGTCACATTGCGCAGTTGTCGCGCTCTGGAAGGCATCACAGGGGACGAGGGGCGTCAACTGTGGGAGTTTCACCTTGGTTTGGCCCTCAATGAGTCGCATGGCCAGATGATCCAGGCACTGTGGCGCTTCTATGCCATGTTACCGCCCGGCGGGTTACGGCGCTTTTCCCTCGGGATCCTACGTGACCGGCGTTTTATCACCGGGTTTTATCGAGGCAGGGCGAGCCATCACCATCATCATGACCATGTGGGTGGCTTGCTGGAGCACAGTGTAGAAGTGGCGATGACAGCCAGGATGTTGTGTCGTCAATACCGGCTTGATGGACGCACCGCCGACGTCGCCTTCCTAAATAACTGATCCCAATAGTGCTACACCTTCGCTGTGCCATAGCCATTCCCCGGGAAAGGAGACACGGTATCCATGAAGTGTTTCACTCGGGCCAGCAGGTTTGCCATCCCTCTGCATTGATGATTGCGCGTGATGGTTTCATGTAACTTGTGCCATAGCCGTTCTATGTGATTAACCCAAGGGCTGTAAACTGGCTGGAACACCAGGCAGAACTTGGGATTCTTCTTCAACCATCGCTCGGTCTGTTTGCTTTTGTGAATGATGTAGTTATCGAGGATCAACGTGATGGTTTTGGCTCGTCGGTAGTGGTGGCGCAGCTTTTCCAGCATGGCAATAAACAGCGATGAGTTTTTCTTGATCCCGCTGACGTAAAGTACCCTTCCGTTGCCTGCGTGGAGAACGCCTGCCAGATAATGCTTGGCATTCTGCCCCGGTGTGACAACCCGCTTTTGCTGCGCTCTGAACATCCAGTCGGCTCCTAATTTGGGATTGAGGTCTATATCGACTTCATCCTCATAAAACACCGGATTATCGGCATCACAGCGGGCCAGCGCGGCGTCGATATTCGCCATTTTTTCCTGATAGGCTGGGTCTTTTATCCGCAAGGTCGGCACGGGCCTGCGCCAGACAATGCCCATACGAGGTAACCATCGGCGGAGCGTGGAGGCTGCCACATTGAGCCCTGTTAACCGATTGATTTTTATAGCCAATAGTTCAGTACACCAACGGCTGCGCTGATAACCAAAATCTTGCGGAGAAAACTGCATGAGCAGCACCAGTAAGGTGACAATCTTGGCGATAGGTAAGACTGGGGCACGGCCAGCCGGTAAGGCTTCTAGCGCATCTATGCCTTCATCTCGATACCACCGAAGCCAACGACCGATGGTCGAGCGCGCAGCGCCGGTAAGGTGATGAACATCGGTGATCGTGCGTCCTTCATGTAACAGCAAGATGGCCATCAAGCGACGAGCATGTCCTTTATCACGGGTGGCATGGATGATTTTGTGAATGCGGCGCCGTTGTGGTCGTGGCAGAGGTGGTAGGATAGGCATCAACTCAGTCCTTTGGGTGTGGCTTGTTTTGTTTAG
>NZ_JBFODJ010000062.1:0-22292 GCF_040908265.1 Aeromonas sp. R5-1 | reverse complement strand
ACCTTTCCTCCTCGCTGAAAGTGCTTTACAACCCGAAGGCCTTCTTCACACACGCGGCATGGCTGCATCAGGGTTTCCCCCATTGTGCAATATTCCCCACTGCTGCCTCCCGTAGGAGTCTGGACCGTGTCTCAGTTCCAGTGTGGCTGATCATCCTCTCAGACCAGCTAGGGATCGTCGCCTTGGTGAGCCATTACCTCACCAACTAGCTAATCCCACCTGGGCATATCCAATCGCGCAAGGCCCGAAGGTCCCCTGCTTTCCCCCGTAGGGCGTATGCGGTATTAGCAGTCGTTTCCAACTGTTATCCCCCTCGACTGGGCAATTTCCCAGGCATTACTCACCCGTCCGCCGCTCGCCGGCAAAAGTAGCAAGCTACTTTCCCGCTGCCGCTCGACTTGCATGTGTTAGGCCTGCCGCCAGCGTTCAATCTGAGCCATGATCAAACTCTTCAATTTAAGTTTGGTTTGCGTCGCGCCATTACCGAAGTAACGACATTCAGCGGCTCAATGAATTGCTGAAATAAACTGTGACAACCGAAGTTGTCTTGGTCACTTCACCAGACATTGAAAATCAAAAATTGTTTTTGACGTTCGATGCTGTGAGTGCCCACACAGATTGCTTGATTCAAATTGTTAAAGAGCGACGCAACAGTGTGTTGCTGCGGGAGTGGGATTCTACTCAGCCGCCTTCTCGAGTCAAGCCTTATTTTCAAAGGCTTTTCGAGGTTATCGACGAGGTTGTTTGCGTTGCCGCTTGCCCTGTCGATGGAGGCGCATTATAGGGAGCTGAAACTTTCTGGCAAGGGCAATTTCGCATAAAATTCGCATTTTCAGCTCAACCGCTCACCAATCAACCAACACGGTGATTTAATGCTCTGACAGGGTTCCGTATGCAGGCACCCTCTACGCCTTGCAGGCTCAAGGAGGTCAGCAGATCAAGGTTGTATCGAATTGCCTTTCCCGAACACCATAACCATGGTGATCGGGATCCGGCCTTCGGGTAACATAGCGCCCCTTTGCGATTCTCACACTCTTGGGCTTTGGAGAGTTTAATGCCTTTTGCACTTGGCCAGCGTTGGATTAGTGATACAGAGACGGATCTGGGGTTGGGGACTGTCGTTGCTGTTGAAGGACGCATGGTTACCCTGTTGTTTCCGGCTACCGGTGAAAACCGTATGTATGCCAAAGAAGAGGCGCCGGTGACCCGGGTCAGCTTCAATGTGGGCGATCAGATTGCCAGTCACGAAGACTGGACCATGACGGTCGACGAAGTGCAGGAGAAAGACGGCCTGCTTATATATGTAGGTGTGCGCACCGACAACGATGAGCCCGTAGCCCTCAAGGAAGTGTTCCTCAACAACTTCATCAAGTTCAACAAGCCGCAGGATCGCCTGTTCGCCGGCCAGATCGACCGGATGTCCCGCTTTACCCTGCGCTACGAGGCGTTGATCAACCAGCACCAGCGCCGTCGCAACCCGACTCGCGGCCTGGCCGGTGGCCGGGTCAGCCTGATCCCGCACCAGCTCTATATCGCCCATGAAGTGGGTCATCGCTACGCCCCGCGCGTGCTGCTGGCCGATGAGGTAGGTCTGGGCAAGACCATCGAAGCGGGCATGATCATCCATCAGCAACTGCTCTCCGGCCGCGCCCATCGGGTGCTGATCCTGCTGCCCGAAACCCTGCAGCACCAGTGGCTGGTCGAGATGCTGCGTCGCTTCAACCTGCACTTCTCCCTGTTTGACGAGGAGCGCTGCATCGAGGCGTTCGCCGATGCGGAGAACCCCTTCGAGACCGAACAGCTGGTGATCTGCAGCCTCGACTTCCTGCGCAAGAAGCGTCGTCGCTTCGAGCAGGTGCTGGAAGCAGAGTGGGATCTGCTGGTTGTCGACGAGGCGCACCATCTGGAGTGGAGCGAGGAGGCGCCGAGCCGCGCCTACGAGATGGTGGAAGCGCTGGCCGAACAGGTCCCAGGCGTGCTGCTGCTGACCGCCACCCCGGATCAGCTGGGCCACCAGAGCCACTTCGCCCGTCTGCGCCTGCTCGATCCCGAGCGTTTCTACGACTACGAGGCCTTCCTCGCCGAGGAGCAGGCCTATGGTCAGGTCGCCAGCGCAGCGCAAGAGCTGCTGGATGGCGAGACCCTGAGCGAAAACGCCAAAGCCATCCTGGCTGATCAACTGACCGGTCTGGATCTCGGCGATGCCGCCGCCCGTCAACAGGCGGTCGCCAAGCTGCTGGATCAGCACGGCACCGGTCGCGTCCTGTTCCGCAACAGCCGCGCCAACATTCAGGGCTTCCCCGAGCGTCATCTCAACGTCTACCCCATGCCGCTGCCGGAGCAGTACAAGACCGCCATCAAGGTGATGGGCATGATGGGTGGCAATGGCGGCGATCTGCAGACCCGCGCCCTGCGCTACCTCTATCCCGAGAAGATCTTCCAGCAGTTCGAAGGCGACAACGCCACCTGGACCCAGTTCGACCCGCGCGTCGAGTGGTTGCTGGAACTCTTGCTCGGTGCCCGCCAACAGAAGGTGCTGGTGATCTGCTCCGAAGCGGCCACCGCCATCGCACTGGAAGAGGCGCTGCGCACCCGTGAAGGGATCCGCGGTACCGTATTCCACGAAGGGATGTCGATCCTCGAGCGGGACAAGGCCTCTGCCTATTTCGCGCAAGAGGATGGTGGCGCCCAGGTGCTGCTCTGCTCCGAGATCGGCTCAGAGGGCCGCAACTTCCAGTTTGCCAGCCACCTGGTGCTGTTCGATCTGCCCCTCAACCCGGATCTGCTGGAACAGCGTATCGGTCGACTGGATCGCATCGGTCAGCAGAATACCGTCGAGATCCACGTCCCCTATCTGGAGGGTACCTCCCAGCGCGCCCTGCAGCTCTGGTATCACGATGGTCTGGACGCGTTCGAGCAGACCTGCCCGACCGCCCGCCCGGTATTCGAAGCGGTGCGTGACGAGCTGTTCGAGCTGCTGGCCGCCAACACCGGCGAGCAAGGCCCGCTCGACGCCCTGCTGGTCAAGACCCGCGAACTGCACGAGCCGCTCAAGGCCCGGCTGGAACAGGGTCGCGATCGCCTGCTGGAGATCCACTCCAGCGGTGGTGCTGCCGCCCAGCAGCTGGTCGACAAGCTGGCCGCCGAAGATGACGACACCGGCATGATCTCCTTCGCACTCAAGATGTTCGACGAGATCGGCGTCAATCAGGATGACAGAGGCGAGAACGCGCTGGTGCTGACCCCGGGGGATCACATGCTGGTCTCCAGCTTCCCGGGCCTGCCGCAAGATGGCATGACCATTACCTTCGATCGCAACACGGCCCTGTCGCGGGATGACATGGCGCTGCTCTCCTGGGATCACCCCATGATGCGCGGCGGTATCGACCTGATCCTGGGCTCCGAGATAGGTGCAACCTCGGTCGCGCTGCTCAAGAACAAGGCGCTGCCCATCGGCTCCATCCTGCTTGAGCTGATCTTCGTCGCCGAGTCTGCGGCCCATCCCCAGCTCTACCGCTTCATGCCGCCGACGCCTATCCGTCTGCTGATGGACAAGAACGGCCAGAATCTGGGCGAGAAGGTAGCGTTCGATGCCTTCAACCGCCAGCTGACCCCGGTCAACCGCCACCTCGGCAGCAAGCTGGTCACCGCGTCCCAGCCGGTGATCCACGGCCTGATTGGCAAGGGCCAGGTCATTGCCGACGAGCTGAAAGCCGGGATTGTCGACAAGGCCCGCGCCCAGATGGCGCAGACCCTGCAGCAGGATCTCGATCGTCTGGAGGCGCTCAAGGCGGTCAACCCGAACGTGCGCGACAGCGAGCTGGAATATCTGCGCAATCTGCAGGCAGAATTGCACCACCTGATCGACCAGACCCAGCTCAAGCTGGATGCCATCCGCTTTATTGTGGTGACCCATAACTGATAAAACGGTGAAATGGCCAAACCCAACGCGAGTTGGCTGCCATGCACTTTTTATCGTGGTAACCCATAACTGATGGGGGCTTGCCCCCGCTTTGACCAAAGATGCGAGACGCTATGTTTGTATACTCACCGCCCCTGGAACCCTGGCTCGATATCCTGTTCAAGGACAAGGACATCATGGTGGTCAACAAGCCCACTGGCCTGCTGAGCGTCCCCGGGCGCGGCCCCGAGAACGAAGACAGCGTGCTCCATCGGGTCAAGCAGCAGCACCCCAAGGCGGCAGCAGCCCATCGCCTCGACATGGCGACCACCGGTGTGCTGGTAATCCCGCTCAACCCCAACTCCCACCGGGAGCTGAGCCGGCAATTCCGCGAGCGGGAGACCGAGAAGCACTACCTCGCCTGGGTGTGGGGTGAACCGGAACAGGATGCGGGTGAAGTGGACCTGCCGCTCTGCGTCGACTGGCCCAACCGGCCGAAACAAAAAGTTGACCATGAGGAGGGGCGTCATGCCCTGACCCTGTGGCAGAAGCTGAAGGTGGAGAACGGCAACAGCCTGATCAAGCTGACCCCGATTACCGGTCGCTCCCATCAGCTGCGGGTCCATATGCTGGAGCTGGGTCACCCCATCCTCGGCGATAACCTCTACGCCAACCCGGATGCGCTGGCGGCTGCACCGCACCTTTATCTGCATGCGGCCAGCCTGACCATCAGCCACCCCCGCAGCGGCGAGCGGATGACCTTCGAGGCGCCAGCCCCTTTCCCGGTCTGAGCCTGACAGGTAACTGCCAAATAAAAAGAAAGCCCCCATCGAGAGATGGGGGCTTTTTTATCGCTCAGACGCGGATATCGATATTGCTTCCGAGGGAAGCGCTGGCCGATGTCGGCGCAGCCGGAGCGGATTGCGCTGCGGTTTGCAGCAATTTCAGTGCGGATTCGCCTTCCTGGGTCTGCTGCTTTTTGGCCAGGCTGGCCACCATCAGTGCAGAACCGAACGACGCATTTGCAGAACTAGAAATATCCATTGTGTACCTCCTGCCAAGAGACTATCGGCCGGGACCGGTGAGACATGAGCCATATCGTTCAACGCAGATATGCCTTGTCCGGCGAGCGCCGGGCCAACCAGCGCTCTTCCATCTCCAGCAATGTCTGATAGGCCTTTTCAGCATGCTCCGGGCGACTGAACAGATATCCCTGCCCATACAGATGTATGTCGGTCAATGAGCGCAGCACATCGAGCTGCCCCTGGGTCTCGATCCCTTCACATACCAGTTTCTTGCCAAGCATGGAGCCCATACGGCAGATGTTGGCGACCAGTTCGGCCGCCTCAATGGAGGTGTCGATACCCTGGATGAAGGACCTGTCTATCTTCACCTTGCTCACCGGCAGCTTCTGCAGATAGCTGAGGGAGGAGTAGCCGGTGCCGAAGTCGTCAAGGGCCAGATGTACCCCCTGCTGGCTGAGATCCTGCATCAACTGCAGCGAGTTCTTGACCTCGCGCATGGTGGTGTCTTCCGTCACCTCCAGCACCAGGCTGGACGCAGGGATATGGTGCTCCATCAGCGCTCTGGCCACCAGCTTCAAGAGGTTGCGCTGGTACATGCCCGGGGAGATGTTCACGCACATCTGCAAGTCCACCAAACCCAGGTGCTGCCACTGATGCAGTTGTTCACATGCGGTATTCAATACCCAGCCACCCAGTTTCTCGGCCAGCTGGAACTCTTCCGCCACCTGGATCACCTCGTTGGGGGGAATAAAGCCAAGCTCGGGATGGCGCCAGCGCAGCAGCGCCTCCACGGCTTCACAGCGGCCACTTTCCAGATTGACGATGGGCTGGTAATAGAGCTCGAGCGCATTGTGCTCCAGCGCCATCACCATGTCAGACGCAAGATGCTTGCGCCTGGCCGTCTCGTTGAGCAGGGAACTGTCATAGATGACATAGGGAACATGGGTCTTGCGGCTGTGAGAGAGGGCCTGCTCCGCCCGGCTGAGCAACTCCTGGGTCTGGTTGCTGTCGGTCGGGAAGAAGGCGATACCAATACCGACCTCAAGCCGGAAAGGGTAGTTGTCGATGATGATGTCTTGCTTGATGGAGTGGAGCACTCTGGCCACGAGCTCCCTGACCTGACGAAGATCGCTCCCCTCCCGTTGCAGCATGGCAAGCTGATCTCCCCCCAAACGCGCCACCCACTCCCCGTTTTCGCACAGGGCGCGCAGCCGCTTTGCCACCTCCTGCAGCAGGAGGTCCCCTGTGTTGTAGCCAAACTTGCTGTTGATATCACGAAAGTCGTTGATGTCGACCAGCACCAGTCCGAAGGAGGTGTCACGGGTGACATAGGCATCCATCTTTTCCAGCAGCGCCAGCCGGTTGGCGAGCCCGGTGAGGGGATCGATCCTAGCGGTCCTGAAATGGCGCCTGGCTTCTCGCACCAGCAGGCCGCTGAGCAGAATGACGGACACCACCAGCCCCGACACCATGAACAACAGGGCATTGCGCAACTGGCCAAAACGCGCGTCGTTGCCCGTATAGACGTTGATGTTGTTCTGCATGACGGAAGCAAGAGAGTAAGAGAGGGGTTCCTGCAAGGGCGCCAGTGTCATCATGACTTGCTGGTAATCCGGCGTCCCCGGTTTGAGCCTGACCAAATCAGGCTCCAGCTTGCGGATGCTGCTTTCGGTCAGTTTCACCAGCCGCAGCGTCTTCGGATTGTCCGCGAGGCTTTTTCTCAATTGGCCGCTCAGGAGAATGGGGGTACGACTCCAGAGAATGTCATAGCGGAGCAGCAGGGCTTCCTGGTCTATGCCGCCATAGTGGTAAATCTCGACGGCATTGAGAAAGCGGCCCAGCTCGAGCTGCAACTGCATCAATGCCCAGGAGACGTCATAGGTGTACTTCTCCATCACCCGGGTCGCATTTTGTATCTGCACCAGGCAATAGAGGGTGCTACCCGTGAACAACAGAATGGATAGATAAAGAACGCCGAGTAAGGGCCAGGCCCTGGTCTTCGCTTTCACCCAGTACTCCCGTAAACCACCGTTTTTACTGCTGAATGTCGATCGCACTCAGTTGCCAGATCATCATGTCGGTGAACTCGGAACGCCTGAGTTCGGGATGCTGATCCAGTGGCAGGATAAACCAGAGCGGCCCCTTGTCACGTACCCGCATGGTCATCCCGTCATCCTGCCAGGCCAGGATAGGATCGTATTGCTTGACCTTATCCCAGTTGATCCGGATCTGGAAACTGTTCAGGGCGGTGAGCGTGATGCTCTTGCCGTTGGCCTTCACCTCAGTCAGCACGTCCGCCAGTTTCGGCCCCACGTATTTGTGCGGTTTGTCCACCCAGGGATTGCTCGTCACCACCTCATGCTGCGGCAGCGCCTGGATCATGGCCATATCGAACAGCACCTCTCCATCTGCCGGATCGGCAGGATCCAGATTCCCCGTCACCTTGAGAATGACCGGCCCCTGTGGTGTCGCCTGCGCCATGCCCGGCAAGGCCAGGGAAAGGAGTAACGGGAGAAGCCCTAAGTATCGCATGTTCACCTCAGATCATTTCACTATCAACAACTTCAGCTTAGTAGCACTAAAAAAAACGGCCCGCAAAAGCGAGCCGTTTGATGACTTGACGGGATTACATCATACCCATACCGCCCATGCCACCCATATCAGGCATGGCAGGTGCATCTTTCTTCGGCAGCTCGGAGATCATGCACTCTGTGGTGATCATCAGGCCAGCGACGGACGAGGCGAACTGCAGGGCAGAACGGGTTACCTTGGTGGGATCCAGGATACCCATGGCCAGCATGTCGCCGTATTGTTCGGTGTAGGCGTTGTAACCGTAGTTGCCTTCACCGTTCTTCACGGCATTGGCGATGACGGAGGCTTCTTCGCCGGCGTTGATGACGATTTGACGCAGCGGGGCTTCCATGGCGCGCAGGGCAACCTTGATGCCGACGTTCTGGTCTTCGTTGTCACCACGCAGCGAGGCCAGCTTGGCAGCAACGCGCACCAGCGCTACACCACCACCGGCAACCACGCCTTCTTCCACGGCTGCGCGAGTGGCGTGCAGGGCATCGTCAACACGGGCTTTCTTCTCTTTCATTTCAACTTCAGTGGCAGCACCCACCTTGATCACGGCAACACCGCCGGCCAGCTTGGCCACGCGCTCTTGCAGCTTCTCACGGTCGTAATCGGAAGAGGTCTCTTCGATCTGCTGACGGATCTGGGCCACGCGGCTTTCGATCAGGGCAGCATCACCCACGCCATCGATGATGGTGGTGTTCTCTTTGGTGATGACGATGCGCTTGGCACGGCCCAGATCTTCCAGGGTCGCTTTTTCCAGCTCCATGCCCACTTCTTCGGAGATCACGGTACCACCGGTCAGGATGGCGATATCCTGCAGCATGGCCTTGCGGCGATCACCGAAGCCCGGCGCCTTGACGGCGGCCACTTTCACGATGCCACGCATGGTGTTGACCACCAGGGTCGCCAGTGCTTCGCCTTCCACGTCTTCGGCCACGATGATCAGCGGTTTGCCCGCCTTGGCCACACCTTCCAGCACCGGCAGCATTTCGCGGATGTTGGAGACTTTCTTGTCCACCAGCAGGATGAAGGGGTCATCCAGTTCGACGGAGCCGGTTTCCGGCTTGTTCACGAAGTAAGGGGAGAGGTAGCCGCGGTCGAACTGCATGCCTTCTACCACCGCCAGCTCGTCTTCCAAGCCCTGACCATCTTCCACGGTGATGACGCCGTCACGACCGACCTTGTCCATGGCTTCGGCAATCAGCTTGCCGACCTTCTCGTCGGAGTTGGCGGAGATGGTGCCTACCTGGGCGATGGCATTGTTGTCGGCACAAGGGGTGGACAGAGCTTGCAGCTCGGCAACGGCAGCCACAACGGCCTTGTCGATACCACGCTTCAGATCCATGGGATTCATGCCGGCGGCAACGGCCTTCAGGCCTTCGTTGACGATGGCTTGAGCCAGTACGGTGGCAGTGGTGGTACCGTCACCGGCGGCATCATTGGCCTTGGAAGCGACTTCCTTGACCATCTGGGCACCCATGTTCTGGAACTTGTCTTCCAGTTCGATTTCACGGGCAACGGAGACGCCATCCTTGGTGATGGTCGGGGCGCCGAAGGACTTGTCCAGCACCACGTTGCGGCCTTTCGGGCCCAGGGTCACCTTGACGGCATCGGCCAGGATGTTGACGCCTTCCAGCATTTTGATGCGAGCTTCGTTGCCAAACTTAACTTCTTTAGCTGCCATGTTCTTCAATCCTTAAATCAATTCGGGAAAAGAGGGAGGGTGATTACTCTTCGACAATCGCCAGGATGTCGGTCTCGGACAGGATCAGTACGTCCTGGCCATCCAGCTTTTCGGTCTTCACGCCGTAGCCTTCGTTGAAGATCACCTTGTCACCCACCTTGACGGCCAGTGCTTTGACATCCCCATTGTCCAGAATTCGACCAGTCCCCACGGCAAGAACTTCACCACGGGTGGACTTCTGGGCCGCAGTGCCAGTCAAGACGATGCCGCCAGCGGATTTGGCTTCAGCTTCGATGCGCTTGATGATGACGCGGTCGTGCAGTGGACGAATTTTCATCGATAACTCTCCCAAAATGAGTCTCTGTGTTGCTTGAGGAATGGCCGCAATCGGCCAAATTTGTCATGCCCCTGATCTGGGGCAACAGGGCTAGCCCTTCAAGGGCAAATACAAAAAAAATATTTTCACGTACTATGAACACCTTCGATGGATCACCCATCCCCAATCAGGAAGGCGGATGGAGACGGCCAGCATTCAGGCCCAAAGCACCTAGAGACTCTGCCTTGAGCCGACCCAACCCCATGCTGACCGCCCCCATGACGCCCATGCTGCTGCGCATGACGGGCCCCATGATCCTGGGCATCATCGCCATCCTGGCCTTCAACCTGGTCGATACCTTCTTCATCGGCATGCTGGGTACCCAGGCGCTGGCCGCCATCAGCTTCACCTTCCCGGTCACCTTTGTCGTCACCTCCCTGACCATGGGGCTGGGAGCGGGCCTGTGCGCCCTGCTCGGTCATGCCCTGGGGCAGGGTCGCCATGACGAGGCTGCCCGCATCACCACAGACTGCCTGTTCCTCGCCGTCATCCTGGTGAGTCTGCTTGCCGGACTGGGGGCAATGACCATTACCCCTCTGTTCACCCTGCTGGGGGCCAGCCCCGAGCTCATCTCCCTCATCCACGATTACATGCTCATCTGGTATCTGACCGTCCCTATGCTGGTCGTGCCCATGGTCGGCAATGCGGCCATCCGGACCACGGGGGATACCAAGACCCCCAGTCTGGTGATGGGGGTCGCCGGTCTGGTCAACGGCGTGCTGGATCCTCTGCTCATCTTCGGGCCGGGCCCCTTCCCTGAGTGGGGCATTCGGGGCGCCGCCATCGCCACTTCCCTCTCCTGGCTGATGGCCATGCTGGTCAGCCTCTATATATTGCGCCACCGCGAGGGCCTGCTGCGCTGGCGCCTCTCCCCGCGCCCGCAGTTGCTGGCCCACTGGCGCGCCCTGCTCCATGTGGCGGTGCCCGCATCGTTTACCAACATGCTCAACCCACTGGCCAACGCCGTGTTGATGATCATTTTCGCCGGGCTCGGAACCGAGGTGGTCGCCGCCTACGGCGCGGCATCCCGGGTCGAGGCCTTGCTGCTCATCGTGATGATGGCGCTCTCTTCCGTGCTGGCCCCCTTCATCTCGCAGAACTGCGGCGCCGGGAATCCGGCCCGAGCCAAGGCCGCCCTGCTGCTCTGCATGCGCTTTGCCCTGATATTTCAGCTTGGGGTCTACGTGCTGACCTGGCTTCTCGCCCCCTTCATCGCCGATCTGTTCAGCGATCATCCGCAAGTGGTGCGCCTCATCGTGCTCTATCTGCATCTGGTCCCCATCGGCTACGGCTTTCAGGGCATGGTGATGCTGCTGGCCTCGGCCCTCAACGGCGTCAGGGCATCGGCGGTGTCACTGCTGATAAACGGCATCAGACTGTTTGTCTTCTTGCTGCCAGGGGCCTGGCTGGGGGCAAAACTGGGGGGAGAACAGGGGATCTATCTGGGGATGCTGCTGGCGAACCTGGCCGCCGGATTGCTGGCATGGGGGTATGCCCGCCACAGATTCGAGCGGCTGTGCCATCAGGGGAGATCCTGACGGCACAGCCCGAGGCTCGCGATTACTCTTTGCGTTCGAACTCCCCTTCGATGGTGTTGCCACCCGCTCGCGGGGATTGTCCGGGCCTGTCATCGCCGGGACCCGGCTCGAACGGATGCTGGCGAGCCTGGAAGCCCCCCATCTGCATCCTGAACTGATTGCTGCCAATCAGCTTGTCGGCCAGCATGT
Source organism: Aeromonas sp. R5-1 (assembly GCF_040908265.1). Classification (NCBI taxonomy): domain Bacteria; kingdom Pseudomonadati; phylum Pseudomonadota; class Gammaproteobacteria; order Aeromonadales; family Aeromonadaceae; genus Aeromonas; species Aeromonas sp. R5-1. The sequence continues at coordinate 11,002 of NZ_JBFODJ010000062.1, read as the reverse complement.
TGCGCAGCCAGGGCTGCAGCAGCAGGATGCCGACAATATCGCTCACAAACCCCGGGATAATCAGCAGCAAGCCCGCCAACGCCAGCATCATGCCACCCATCACCTCGCGGCCGGGCATCTCCCCCATCTGCATCTTCTGCTGGGCAGTGAGCAGGGTCTTGATCCCCTCGCTGCGCACCAGCGACGATCCCAGCACGGCCGTCAGCACCAGCAAGCCAACGGTCGGCAAGGCCCCGATCACGGAGCCCACCTTGATCATGACGGTGAGCTCCAGCAATACCAGCCCGACCAACAACAGTAACAACTTGCCCATAGCAACCTCGGAGCGATGAATGAATGGACCCGGGGTGTCCGGTCGGCAGCCGCACAACGCTGATGCTGATGCTGATGCTGACGCGCCGGGTTCAGGTCTTCTGACATTAACATGGGGCTGGTTGATCATTTTTCAAGCCTCTCCTGCCGCAGGCCCCGGAATACGGATAAATATTTGTCCGCCCAACTGGGATTGAGGTGGTTGTTCTGTCAAAGTTAATCGCCCGATTGCAATATCTGTTTAATGACCACAAGAAATTTGAGGTTGCCTCAAATTTAGTGATCCAGGTCTAATACCGGATACCTCAATTGGGGTAACATCAACACCAGTCATTGCACAGGGAGCAACTGGCTCCCAACTGCCCCACCCGATGTGTGGTGCTTCAGGATGAAATGTGCGTAGGGAAATCGCGACCACTCGGTGAGGATCGTTTCCATTTATTTGATTTCTGAGGCATAACAATGAGCGACATCAAGAACGTCCGCATTGAAGAAGACCTGCTGGGCACCAAAGAAGTTTCCAACGACCTCTACTACGGCGTGCACACCCTGCGCGCTGTTGAAAACTTCAAGATCAGCACTCAGAAGATTTCTGACGTTCCCGAGTTTGTTCGTGGCATGGTCCTGACCAAGAAGGCGGCTGCACTGGCCAACGGTGAGCTGGGCACCATCCGTCCCGAGATCGCAGACAAGATTGTCGAAGCCTGCGACCTGATGCTGAACACCGGCAAGTGCTTCGATCAGTTCCCGGTCGATGTCTATCAGGGCGGCGCCGGTACCTCCGTCAACATGAACACCAACGAAGTGCTGGCCAACATCGCCCTCGAGCTGATGGGACTTGAAAAGGGTCGCTACGACGTCATCAACCCCAACGATCACGTCAACAAGTGCCAGTCCACCAACGATGCCTACCCCACCGGTTTCCGCGTGGCCGTGGTCAACAGCACCGACACCACCCTGCACGCTCTGGAAGCCCTCATCGCCGCCTTCGATGTCAAAGCCAAGGAATTCAAACATATCCTGAAAATGGGCCGTACCCAGTTGCAGGACGCCGTGCCCATGACCCTGGGTCAGGAGTTCCACGCCTTCGCCGTCACCCTGCGTGAAGAGATCAAATCCATCAAGCGTTGCCAGGAGCTGCTGCTGGAAGTGAACCTGGGCGCCACCGCCATCGGTACCGGTCTGAACACTCCGCCCGAGTACTCCGGTCTTGCCATCAAGCGTCTGGCCGAGATCACCGGTCGTGCCTACGTGCCGGCAGAGGACCTCATCGAAGCGACCTCCGACTGTGGCGCCTATGTGATGCTGCACGGTGCGGTCAAGCGCCTGGCCATGAAGCTCTCCAAGATCTGTAATGACCTGCGTCTGCTCTCCTCCGGCCCGCGCACCGCGCTCAAAGAGATCAACCTGCCCGAAATGCAGGCTGGCTCCTCCATCATGCCGGCCAAGGTCAACCCGGTCATTCCGGAAGTGGTCAACCAGTCCTGCTTCAAGGTATTCGGCAACGACGTCACCATCACCTTCGCCGCCGAGGCCGGTCAGCTGCAGCTGAACGTCATGGAGCCGGTGATTGGTCAGGCCATGTTCGAATCCCTGAGTTTGATGGAAAAAGCCTGCATCTCCCTGCGCGAGAAGTGCGTGGAAGGCATCACCGCCAACCCGGACATCTGCATGAACCACGTGCTGAACTCCATCGGCATCGTGACCTACCTGAACCCCTTCATCGGTCACCATGAAGGCGACATCGTCGGCAAGATCTGTGCCCAGACCGGCAAGAACGTCCGCGAAGTCGTGCTGGAACGCGGCCTGCTGACCGCCGAACAGCTGGACGAGATCCTCTCCATCGAGAACCTGATGAACCCGCAATACAAAGCCAAGCGTTACACCCGCGAAGCCACCGTATAAGCGAGCAGATGGGCCGGGGTTATCCCGGCCCATTTAAAGTCAATTCCCGAGCGGTCTCCCCACAGCCCCATCGGGAATTGGCTTTTCAGCCTAATAAAACCTAAAAAAAACTGGAAAATGGAGTGTTCGCTATGATTGGAATCGAGTTACTTGTGGTGCTCGCCGCTATCTATCTGGGGGCCCGGATAGGCAGCATAGGTATCGGCTTTGCCGGTGGTCTGGGGGTATTGGTGCTGACCTGGGGGCTGGGCATGCCCATCCCGAGCGATCAGCTGGTGACTTATCTCCCGTGGGACGTGATCATGATCATCGCGTCCGTCATCTGCGCCATCGCCTGTATGCAGCTGGCCGGCGGGATGGATTATCTGGTGCACCTGGCCGAAAAAGCCCTGCGCAAGAATCCCAAGCACATCACCTTCGCCGCGCCGGTCGTCACCTACCTGATGACCATGCTGGCCGGTACCGGTCACACCGCCTTCTCCACCCTGCCGGTGATCGCCGAAGTGGCCAAGGAGCAGGGCATTCGCCCCTCCCGTCCGCTCTCCATCGCGGTCGTTGCCTCCCAGATTGCCATCACCGCCTCCCCCATCTCGGCGGCCGTGGTCGCCTTCTCCGGCATGCTGGAGCCGCTTGGCGTCGACTACCTGACCCTGCTGGCCATCTGCATCCCGTCCAGCTTCATCGCCTGTCTGCTGGGGGCCTTCATCGCCAACCTGCTGGGCAAGCCGCTGGATCAGGACGAAGTCTATCTGGAGCGCAAAGCCAAGGGACTCATCAAGCTGCGCGGTACCAGCCAGGTTGAGATCAAGCCTTATGCCAAGCTCTCCGTCGGCATCTTCGTCGCCTCCATCGTGGCCGTGATGGCCTATGCCACCGCCATCTCCGGCAACGTCGGCCTCATCAGCAATCCGCCGATCCCCCGCGATGGCGCCATCATGGGCATCATGCTCTCCGCCGCTACCCTGATGGTCCTGTTCTGCAAACTGGACGCGGCCCAGATCACCAACATGCCGACCTTCAAGTCCGGTATGTCCGCCTGTATCTGCGTGCTGGGCGTGGCCTGGCTGGGCAACGTCTTCGTGAAGGGCAACATGGTCGAGATCCAGGCGTTCGCCGGCGATCTGCTGAGCCAATACAGCTGGCTGCTGGCCGTGGTGCTGTTCTTCTCCTCCATGCTGCTCTACTCGCAAGGTGCCACCACCAAGGCCCTGATGCCTGCCGCCCTGGCACTGGGTGTCAGCCCGCTGGCGGCCATCGCCTCCTTCGCCGCCGTGAGCGCCCTGTTCGTACTGCCGACCTACCCGACCCTGCTGGCCGCGGTCGAGATGGACGACACCGGCTCCACCCGCATCGGCAAGGCCGTGTTCAACCACCCCTTCTTCATCCCGGGTGTGGCCACCATCGCCATGGCAGTGGCGCTCGGCTTCTTCTTCGGTGGTCTCATCCTCTGACCGGTGAACCACCCCATGTAAAACGGCCCGAACGGGCCGTTTTTTTATGCCAGGCCACCGCCGGGCTCCCATGAAAAAGCCGCTCCCGGGAGCGGCTTTCGTCATCCTGGCGGCATCCTCAGGCCGTGGTCTGGCGGGTACCGAAATAGTCAGCCAGGAAGTCGTCGAACGACAGGCTGTCACTGCGTTCCCGCTCCCGCTGCTTGGCCAGGGAGTCCCGTGCCTCGCCGGCAAAATAGGCCTCGTCCCAGTACTGCAGCTCACCGGCCAGCATCTCTTCCCGGTAGCGGCTCGCCAGCGCATCGCCGAAGCAGCCGTTGTCCTGGCCGCTTGAAAGCAACTGCTTGAGCAGGCGGGCGGAGTAGGTCTGCTCGGGGTCGAGCAGCTTCTCACGGTGCATCGCCAGCGTCTCGCGATAGCGGTTGCGACCACAGCAGCGATCCAGCAGCGCTGCGACCTCGGCCAGCTCGTCGAACAGCTTGAGGCCGTACTCCTTGAGGCCGATGGCATTGCCCTGCTCATCTTCAAGCGTCAGGCCGGGGCGACGCCCCTCCAGCACCACCTTGTTCTGGTTACGGCGGTTGCGGGCAACCTCGTCATCCGAGAGCACGGGGGACGGGCGCAACAGGCACCAGACCAGGAAGAGATCGAAGAAGCGGATCTGATCCACCTCGATACCGAACGGGGTAAAGGGATTGACGTCCACCGTGCGCAGCTCGATGTATTCGATGCCGCGCTGCTCCAGCGCATCCGAGGGCTTCTCGCCGCTGCGGGGGGTGCGCTTGGGGCGGATCGGCGCGTAGAGCTCGTTCTCCAGCTGCAGCACGTTGTCGTTGAGCTGGCGGTACTCGCCGTTCACCTTGACCCCTATCCTGGCGAAGTCGGGGTCATGGGTATTGATGGCCCGGCGCAGACTGCTCACATAGGCCGGCAGGCTGTCATGACTGATCTTGAGCCCCGCCTGGGCGCTGTTGGTGTAACCGAGATCGGACAGGCGCAGAGCCGTGGCATAGGGCAGGTAAAGGGTGCCCTTGCCGGTTTTCTGGAACGGCAGGCTGCTCTTGCGCCCCTTGAGGAAGGAGTCGCAGATGGCAGGAGACGCGCCGAACAGATAGGGCACCAGCCAGCCGAAGCGGTAGACGTTGCGAATAAGCCCCATGTACTTGTCGGAGATGAAGCGCTGGCTGCAGCAGCCCTCTCCCACCAGATCCTGCCACTCGCACCAGAAGCTGTCCGGCATGGAGAAGTTGAAGTGCACCCCGGCGATCACCTGCATCAGGCTGCCGTAGCGGTTCTTCAGCCCCTGGCGATAGAGGGTCTTCATCCGTCCGATGTTGGAACTGCCGTACTGGGCCAGGCGGATGCTCTCCTCGTCACCGACGAAGCAGGGCATGGAGAGGGGCCAGATCCGCTCCTCTCCCAGATGATGAATGGTGTGGCGGTGAATGTCGCCGAGCTGCTCGATCAGGCTCTCGATGGAGTCGGTGGCCGGCGTGATGAACTCCAGCAGGCTCTCGGAGTAATCGGTGGTGATGTTGGCATGGGTCAGGGCCGACCCCAGGCTTCTGGGGTGATCGGTCTGGGCCAGGGTCCCTTCGGGGGTGATGCGCAGACATTCGCGCTCGATCCCGCGCCGGATCCCCTTGAGGGCGGTCACCCGTTCCGGGGTGCCCAGCGCAGCCAGCAACTCGGTGAGCGACAAGCTAGTAGTAGTCATATTCACGGCTCATGTGTGGCCGCCCCACCCGGGGCGGCACTTATTGTTGCGACGCCCCTCAGGGCAGTTGCAGTGGATAGATGGGAAGATGAAGCTCGCTCAGGGGTTTTTCAAGCTTTTGCTTGTCTCCCACCACCACAATCACCATCTCGGCCGGATCCAGCCAGCGGGCTGCACTGGCCTTCAGCGTCTCGGGTGACACCGTTTTGATCAGGTTGTTCTGGGCCTGCACATAGTCCGGCTTCAGGTCGTACATGATCATCTGCAGCAGGAAGCCAGCCTTCTGCCCCAGGGTCTCGTAGGAGAGCGCATCCTGCTGGGAGACGGCGCTGCGCATGTAGGCCAGCTCCACCGGGGTCGGCCCGCTCTTGCGGTAGCCGTCCATCTCCTTGAGGAACTGGCGGATGGCATCCACGGTCGCATCGGTGCGCACATTGGCGCCGGTCGCGAAGATACCCGCCTCGCGGTTGGCCTGGAAGCCCGAGCTGGCACCATAGGTGTAGCCCTTGTCTTCCCGCAGGTTGAGGTTGATGCGGCTGTTGAAGTTGCCACCCAGGTTGAAGTTCATCAGGTTGGCGATGAAATAGTCTCCCGTGGTGTCAAACGGCATGGCGCGGCGGCCGATGCGGATCACCGACTGGGGGGCTCCCGGCTTGTCCACCAGATAGATGCCTGGCTTGGCCTGCTCTCCCCCGGGCTTGAGATCCCCCAGGGTCGGGGCGGCCCCCTGCCACTGGGTCAGGAAGGCGAGACCGGATTCCACCTGCTGGGCAGTCACATCACCTGTCACCACCACCTTGGCATTGGTCGGATTGTAATAGGCCTCATAGAAGCGCTTCACATCCGCCAGGGTCAGCTTCTCCACGTCCGCCAGCACCCCGTCAGAGGGTTGGCCGAGGCGGTTCTGCTTGCCATAGACCAGTTCGCGGAACGCCTGACCCGCCAGCCACTCGGGTTGCTGCTCGCTCTGTTTCATGCCTTGCAGCATCTGGGTCTTGAGCCGCTCGAAGTCCGCTTCCCGCAGGCCGGGTTGCAGCAGCACTTCCCGCACCAGCGCCAGGGTTTCGGGCAGCTTGTCCGCCAGACTGCTGATGGTGATGAGGTTGTTGTACTGGGCGCTGGAGACGCTGATGCTGGCGCCGAGTTTTTGCAGCTCGTCGCTCAGCTCGGCCTCGGAGAGGCGCGTCGTCCCCTGCTCCAGCATGGCGGCGGTGAGGCTGGCCAGCCCCAGCTCTCCCTTGCCTTCGGCCCGGATGCCACCCGGAAGGGCGATCATGATGGAGACGGCCGGGATCTCGTCGCTGTGGGTGCCGATGATATCGATCCCCTTGTCGAGCTTGCCACGCCAGATGGCGGGCACCTTGACGCTCACCGCATCGGCCGCCTTGGGCTGCACGCTGCGATCGAAGTCATCTTTCACCGGCCGCTCGGCCAGCACCTTGTCATGCTTGCTGTAATCCGGCAGCTCCCGCTTGGCGGGAGTGAAGTTCGGGGTCGCGGCCTGCCAGTCGCTCTTGCCCTTGGGCACCACGCTCAGCACCACTGCAGGCTTGTTCTGGATGAACTTGTCGTAGGCAGCCTTGACGTCAGACCCCTTGACCCGGGCGATGGCATCCAGATTCTTGAACACGTAGTCGGGATCCCGGGCCAGCACCTGCCCCATGGCAAGCTGGCTGACCTTGCCCTCGATGCTGTCGAGTCCCCAGATGGCGGACGCGCGATAGCTGCTGATGGCCTTCTCCAGATCCGCGGGCTTGATGCCGCGCTGGGCGAACTCGCCGATCACCTTGTCCACCTCGCCCTTGAGGGTCTTGAGGCTGCCATCCGCCGCCGGATTGGGGTAGGCATAGACCGTCAGGGTACAGGCAAGCTCTTCGCAGGAGTGGGAGGCACCCGCCTCGATGGCCTTGCCGGTTTTCACCAGGGACTGGTAGAGCATGGAGCTGGCAGAGCCCCCCAGCACATCGGCAAAGATGTCCAGCGCCGGCTCCTGCGGGTCACCCAGGGAGACGGTCGGGTAGCTGATATACAGGAGCGGCAGATGCACCTTGTCTTCCAGCGTCACGTAGCGGGTTGCCGGCAGGGTGGCAGGCTGGGGCGTCGGTTCTGCCACATCCGGACCGCGCGGGATGGAACCGAAGTACTGCTCAATCCAGGCCAGCGCCTGCTTGGTATCAAAGTCGCCGCCCAGGGTCAGGGTCGCATTGTTGGGGCCGTACCAGCGCAGGAAGAACTGCTTGAGGTCGTTGACGTCGACCCGGTCGAGATCCTCCACATATCCGATGGGTTGCCAGGAGTAGGGGTGGGTGCGCGGATAGAGTGCCTCCCCCACCCGCTCGCCCACCAGGCCATAAGGCTGGTTGTCGATGCGCTGAGCCCGTTCGTTCTTGACGGTGGCGCGCTGGATCTCGAACTTCTTCTGGCTCACCGCATCGAGCAGGAAGCCCATGCGATCCGCCTCCAGCCAGAGCACCTTCTCCAGCTGGTTGGCCGGCACGGTTTCGTAGTAGTTGGTGCGGTCCTTGTTGGTGGTGCCGTTCATGTCACCGCCCGCCTCGTTGATGATCCGCATGTGTTCCTGATCACCAACGTGCTTGGAGCCCTGGAACATCATGTGCTCGAAGAAGTGGGCAAAGCCCGACTTGCCCACGGTTTCCCGGGAGGAGCCGACGTGATAGGTGACGTCCAGATGCACCAGGGGATCGGAGTGGTCGGGGGCCAGGATCACGGTCAAACCGTTGTCCAGCTTGTACATCTGATAGGGAATGCCGAGCTTGCCCTCCTGCTTGACCTGCTCGGACACCAGGGTCGGGGCCGCCAGCACGGGAAGGGAGAAGCCCAGCAGCATGCTTAATGGAATGAGTTTGTTCACGGGTACCTCGTGAGTGACAAAAGGGCTAGAAGATCTGACTGGCCAGCAGAAACACCAGGGCATAACGAAGCAATTTGCCGAGCCCGATCAAGATGAGGGAGCGCCAGAAGGAGAGGCGCAGCCAACCAGCCAGCAGACAGAGACCATCGCCGACCACAGGCGTCCAGGCAAGCAGCAGACACCAGTGGCCATGACGTTTGAGCCAACCAAGGGCTTTTTGTTCCCCACGGCCTTGAAAATCTTCCGGTTTTTTCTTGTGGGTGGCGAGCCAGCCGAGCCACCAGGTGGTCATGGAACCCAGGGTATTGCCCAGCGTCGCCCAGAAAAGCAGGCTGGTCATGCTCCACTCCCCCTTGACCGCCATGGCGCCCAGCAGCACTTCCGAGCTGCCGGGCAACAGGGTGGCGGAGGTGAAGGCGCTCAGAAACAACCCTCCCAGCCCCATCCCGGTGAAGTCTATCATCCGGGCTGGCCGTCTGCGGCGGACATGCGCAGCAACAGCTTGCCGCGCACATGGCCCTGCTCGATGGCCTGATGGGCCAGCGCCCCTTCTGCCAGCGTGTATTCACCGGAGACAGTGATCTTCACCTCCCCCTGGCGAAGCAGCGTCAGCATCTGGGTCAGCTGCGTTCGATCGGGATGGACCAGCATGCCGACAACCTCGACGCCGAGCTCGGCCCCCGCGTCCTTGATCTGCTGGGCCGTGATGGTGGGGACCGTCACCAGACGGCCGCCCGGCTTGACGCAGGCCAGCGCCGCCTTGCCGCTCTCGCCCCCCACCAGATCCAGCACCAGATCGAACGGACCATCGGTGATCGCCTCGGTGCACCACCCGGCCTGGTGGTAATCCACCATCCGGCTCGCCCCGAGACTATGAAGGAAGCTGTGATTGTCGCCGCTTGCCGTGGCAACCACATGGGCACCATAGGCGGCGGCAAACTGCACCGCCAGATGGCCGACGCCACCGGCACCGGCCAGGATCAGTACCCGTTGCCCCGACTGCAAGCCACCGTGCTCCAGCAGCCCCTGCCAGGCGGTGAGTCCCGCCAGCGGCAAGGCCGCGCCCTGCCTGAGGCTCACCCCATCGAGCTTGACCAGCTCCTCCTCGCGGGCCACCACGGATTCGGCATATGCACCGGCGGCGAGGGGGAAACCCACCATGCCGCACACCTGTTCCCCCTCGGCCAGGGAGGTCACGCCGGGCCCCACCTTTTCCACCACACCGGAGACGTCATAACCCGGCGTCCAGGGCAGCTTGTCCTTGTTCTGGGCGGCCGCCCAGCCGAGACCGGCACGGGTCTTGGCATCGATGGGGTTGACCCCCGCAAAGCAGATGCGCACCCGGACCTCGCCCTCCGCGGGCACCTTGTCCAGGGAAGGGTTGAGCCTGAGTACCGAGGGGTCACCGAATGCGGTAATCTGTAGCTGCGTCATTGCACAATCCATCCTGTTGATTGATCAAGGGTCAACAGAATAACAGCGAGGACACCATGGCTCGAATGTTTCTTATTCCTCTGTTGCTGGCCCTGGGGTGGTGGGCGTTTCTGCTCTACTTCCGCATTCCGCTCAAACAGGGGGCCAGGGGCTTTTACTGGATCATCGGCATCGGCGGCGGGCTTGCCGCCTTCCTCAGCCTGATGATGGTGCTCACTCACTAAATAACTGATCCCAATAGTGCTACACCTTCGCTGTGCCATAGCCATTCCCCGGGAAAGGAGACACGGTATCCATGAAGTGTTTCACTCGGGCCAGCAGGTTTGCCATCCCTCTGCATTGATGATTGCGCGTGATGGTTTCATGTAACTTGTGCCATAGCCGTTCTATGTGATTAACCCAAGGGCTGTAAACTGGCTGGAACACCAGGCAGAACTTGGGATTCTTCTTCAACCATCGCTCGGTCTGTTTGCTTTTGTGAATGATGTAGTTATCGAGGATCAACGTGATGGTTTTGGCTCGTCGGTAGTGGTGGCGCAGCTTTTCCAGCATGGCAATAAACAGCGATGAGTTTTTCTTGATCCCGCTGACGTAAAGTACCCTTCCGTTGCCTGCGTGGAGAACGCCTGCCAGATAATGCTTGGCATTCTGCCCCGGTGTGACAACCCGCTTTTGCTGCGCTCTGAACATCCAGTCGGCTCCTAATTTGGGATTGAGGTCTATATCGACTTCATCCTCATAAAACACCGGATTATCGGCATCACAGCGGGCCAGCGCGGCGTCGATATTCGCCATTTTTTCCTGATAGGCTGGGTCTTTTATCCGCAAGGTCGGCACGGGCCTGCGCCAGACAATGCCCATACGAGGTAACCATCGGCGGAGCGTGGAGGCTGCCACATTGAGCCCTGTTAACCGATTGATTTTTATAGCCAATAGTTCAGTACACCAACGGCTGCGCTGATAACCAAAATCTTGCGGAGAAAACTGCATGAGCAGCACCAGTAAGGTGACAATCTTGGCGATAGGTAAGACTGGGGCACGGCCAGCCGGTAAGGCTTCTAGCGCATCTATGCCTTCATCTCGATACCACCGAAGCCAACGACCGATGGTCGAGCGCGCAGCGCCGGTAAGGTGATGAACATCGGTGATCGTGCGTCCTTCATGTAACAGCAAGATGGCCATCAAGCGACGAGCATGTCCTTTATCACGGGTGGCATGGATGATTTTGTGAATGCGGCGCCGTTGTGGTCGTGGCAGAGGTGGTAGGATAGGCATCAACTCAGTCCTTTGGGTGTGGCTTGTTTTGTTTAG
>NZ_JBFODJ010000061.1:0-45665 GCF_040908265.1 Aeromonas sp. R5-1 | reverse complement strand
GGCGTTGTTGCTCAAATCAGGGAACTATCCCGCAGTTTGGTGATCTGATCTCTTAGGTTCACCACCGGGAGCGCCAGATGGGCAAGTCCAAGCACAAGATCAGCAACTGGAAACAGTACAACCAAGCCTTGGTGCAACGTGGTTCGTTGACCGTCTGGATGGATGAGCAAGCCATCCAGCAGTGGCATTGCCAAACCCATCATGGCCGCCGGGGGCGAGGCTTCCATTACAGCGACTCTGCCATTGAAACCGCGCTGATGCTCAAGGCGGTATTCAAGCTACCGCTGCGTGCCTTGGAAGGCTTCATCAACTCGCTGTTCAAGCTGATGAAGGTGCCCTTACAGTCGCCGGACTACAGCTGTATCAGCAAGCGTGCCAAGACGGTCGAAATCAAGTACCGCCTACCGAGCCATGGCCCGGTGGCTCACCTCGTCATCGATGCCACCGGACTCAAGGTCTATGGCGAGGGCGAATGGAAAATTCGCAAGCACGGCAAGGAGAAACGCCGCGTCTGGCGCAAGCTTCACCTGGCCGTAGATGCGGCGACCCATGCCATCGTCGCAGCCGAAGTCAGCCTGGAAACGGTGGGCGATAACGAGGTGCTGCCCACGCTGCTCAACCCCTTGCGCCGCAAGATAGAACAAGTCAGCGCCGATGGTGCTTATGACACCAGAGCCTGTTATGCCCTACTGCAAAAGAAGGGCATCAAGGCCACCATACCGCCGAGAAAGAATGCGGCATTCTGGAAGAAAGGCCATCCACGCAACGAGGCGGTTGCCGCGCTCAAGGCAGGAGAACTGGAGCAATGGAAAAAGGACTCTGGCTATCATCAGCGCTCGATAGCTGAGACCGCCATGTATCGCTTCAAGCAGCTCATCGGTCCGAAACTGAGTCTGCGGAGCTACAACGCCCAGGTGGGTGAGATCCTGGCCGGGGTGAAAGTCATGAACAAGGTCATAGGGCTTGGTATGCCTATTCGGCAGGCCGTCAACTAAGCCCGCCCGGCGGGTTGGGGAGCGAGTATCCGACTTTGGATTTGATCAACAAGGCCTCTTGATCATGGACGAGCCCACCACGGCGCTCGACGTGGTGGTGCAGCGGGAGATTTTGCAGAAGGTCTATGCGCTCAAGGCGAAGTTCAACTTCTCCATCCTCTTCATCACCCACGACCTCTCGCTCATGGTCGAGTTCTGCGATCGCATCGGCATCATGTACGCGGGGGAACTGGTGGAGGTGGCGCCGGCCAAAGCGATCCTGACCGCGCCCCTGCACCCCTACACCCGGGGCCTTGGCAACTCCTTCCCCCCCCTGCTCGGGCCCAAGACCGTGCTGGAGGGGATCCCTGGCAGCCCACTCAATCTGCTGGAGGTGCCGGTGGGCTGCCGCTTCCAGGCACGCTGCGCCAAGGTGCATGAGCGCTGCCGCCAGGAATACACCCGGCTGGCCGAGATCCGGCCCGGCCAACAAGCTGCCTGTCACCTTCATGAGGCAGCAGAGGAACAACCGGATCTTCCGATCCATCTGGACAAGGCCGCTGGCTGTTAAGGATGTCTGTCATGCAAATCGCCCAAACCGACGCGCCCATCATCGAGGTCCAGCACCTCTACAAGGACTTCGCCGTCAACTCCAACGCCATCAAGAGCGGCAAGATGCGGGCGCTGTCCGACATCACCTTCAACCTGCACCGGGGCCGCGCCCTGGCAGTGGTGGGGGAATCCGGCTCCGGCAAGAGCACCATCGCCAAGATCATCGCCAAGATGTACAAGCTCTCCAACGGCCGCATCCTCTACCGTGGCCGGGATCTGGAGGAGTTCAACAAGGGCACCGCCCTGCTGGACTATCGCCAGAGCGTGCAGATGGTGTGGCAGGATCCGTTCGGTTCACTGAATCCGACCCACACCATCTACCACCACATCGCCCGCCCCCTGCTGCTGCACAGCAAGGTGAGTGACAAGCGGGATCTGCCCGACATGGTCTATGGCCTCCTTGAAAAGGTGGGGCTGACTCCCGCCAAGGCGACCGCGGCCAAGTACCCGCACCAGCTCTCCGGCGGCCAGCGCCAGCGGGTCAACATCGCCCGCAACCTGGCGGTGGAGGCGGAAGTGGTGCTGGCGGACGAGCCCACCTCCATGCTCGACGTCTCCATTCGCATCGGCATCCTCAACCTGATGGAGCAGATGAAGAACGAGCTCGGCGTCTCCATGCTCTACATCACCCACGACATCGCCACCGCCCGCTACGTGGCCGAAGATCTGGCGGTGATGTATGTGGGCCACATGGTGGAGTGGGGGGAGGTGGACGAGATCCTGCACCACCCCCAGCACCCCTACACCCAGCTGCTCATCTCGGCGGTGCCGGATCCCGAGAAGAGCATCCACGCCGAGCTGGAGGGAGGCCGCAAGGGGGAGATCCCGCTCTGGACCCCGGAATCCCGTGGCTGTCCCTTTGCCGGGCGCTGCCATCAGGCCATGCCCCGCTGCAAGGAGAGCCTGCCCCCGGTGACCCGGCTCGCCGACAACCACTTCGTGCGCTGCTACCTCCACGAGCAGGGGTAAGCAGGCCTGCGGCCGGGCGCCGTCGCCCGGCCATGCCTCGCGTCGGGGCCGCAAGGCCCCGCAATGAGCCTCGCCCGCCAGGGGCGAGCCTTCGGAGTAAGACCTTGATGGAACTTTTGATCAACCAGGTGGGTTACGAATGTGACGGGGAGAAGAGCGCCCTGCTGCAGTGCGGCGCCGACCTCGATATCCGCGGCCACGTCAGGTTGCTGCGCCAGCAGGACGACCACCTTTTGCTGGAGACGCCGCTGGTGGCGGCGGGATGCGTCCCCGGCTGGCAGGGGCGCCACTACTGGCGGGCCGATTTCTCCGCCTTCACCGAGCCCGGCCACTACCGGCTGGAGGCCGTCGTGACCACGGGAGCGCAGGAGCATCTGGTGCGCTCCACCCCCTTTGCCATCGGCCGGGGGCTGCTGGCGCGCCGCTGCCTCTCCGATGTCATCCACTACTTCAAGGGACAACGCGCCAGCGGCACCTTCGACCGGGCGGACCGTAGGGCACGCCTCTTTGGCACCGATCAGCGCCGGGACGTACATGGCGGCTGGTTCGACGCCAGCGGCGACATGAGCAAGTACCTGAGTCACCTCTCCTACGCCAACTACCTCAATCCCCAGCAGACCCCCATGGTGGTCTGGTCCCTGCTCAAGTGCAGGGAACTCCTGGCGACACGTCGCGACATCGACGGGATGAACCTGTGTAAACGGCTCAATGACGAGGGGCTGCACGGGGCAGATTTTCTCTGCCGGATGCAGGACGAGCGCGGCTTTTTCTACATGACCCTGTTCGACAAGTGGAGCAAGGATCCCGAGCAGCGGGAGCTGTGCGCCTATTCGACCCAGCAGGGGATCAAGTCCGCCCGCTGGCAGGCGGGCTTTCGCCAGGGGGGTGGCATGGCCATCGCCGCCCTGGCCCGCGCCGCCCGGGAACCGATTGGCGGCGACCTTGACACAAGCCAGTACGCCGACGCGGCCAGACGCGGCTACCAGCACCTGCGCGAGCACAACCTCGCCTACCTGGACGACGGGGTCGAGAACATCATCGACGACTATTGCGCCCTGCTGGCGGCTGTCGAGCTCACCAGAACGCTGGGCGCCGAGTGGCTCGCCGAGGCGCGGGATCGAGCCGGCCGGCTGTGCGCCCGCCAGCGCGCCCACCCCGATCTCGGCCACCATTGGGCCGCCAACGACGATGGCTCTCGCCCTTACTACCACGCCGCCGAGGCGGGCCTGCCGGTGCTGGCGCTGCTGGAGTATCTCGCCATCGAGCCGGATCCGGCGCGCCAGTGGGCGGCCCGGACCGTCGCCGAGCAGGCCCTGGCGGCCGAGCTGGCCCTCGCGGCCCGGGCAGGCAATCCCTTCGCCCTCGCCCGCCAGTATGTGAAAGGGGTCGATGAGGCGCCCCGGGTGAGCTTTTTCATGCCCCACCACAACGAATCCGGTTACTGGTGGCAGGGGGAGAACGCCCGGCTGGCATCGCTGGCCGCCATGGCGTTTGCTGCCGCACAGCACCTGCCCGGGCAGAGCGCACTGCTCTGCACCTTCGGCCAGCAGCAGCTCGACTGGATCCTGGGGAGAAACCCCTTCAACGCCTGCATGCTGGCGGGTCAGGGCATCAACAACCCGGAATACACCGCCGGCTACCCCAATGCACAGGGGGGGATCTGCAACGGCATCACCGCCGGCTTCGATGACGAAAATGACGTGGCCTTTATTCCAGAGGCGTACAAGGATCGGCTGGATCAGAACTGGCGCTGGGGGGAGCAATGGATCCCGCACGCCGCCTGGTTCGCCCTGGCCATCACCTGGCAGAGCGCACAAGGAGGCCACCATGATTGAGTTCTGGGTCGGGGTGGACGGCGGCGGCACCCACACCCGGGCCCGCATTCGCAACAACGCAGGCAAGCTGCTCGGCGAGGGGCGCGCCGCCGGCTCCAATCTTGAGTTGGGCATCGCCCTCGCCCACGGCCATGTACTGGCTGCCATCGATCAGGCCCGCATCGACGCAGGGCTGCCCAGGGAGAGCGAACAGCGGATGGGAGTCGGGCTCGCACTCGCCTCCGCCGAGCTCGCCGACTGCTACCACGCCATGCTGACCATGCCCTTCCCGTTTGCGCGGGTGAAGCTCACCTCCGATGCCTTTGGTGCCTGCCTCGGCGCCTTCGACGGCCAGGAGGGGGCCATCCTGATCGCGGGCACCGGCTCGGCGGGGCTCATCTACCGGGAGGGACGCCTTCACACCTGCTCGGGTCGCGGATTCCCCGTCTCGGATCTCGGCAGCGGCGCCTGGCTCGGGCTGCGCGCCATCCAGCAATCCCTGCTCTGCCACGACGGCATCCTGCCCCCCAGCACCCTGGCGGTGCGCCTGATGGATCACTTCAAGCGGGATCAGGCCGAGGTGGTGCGCTGGGCTGCGCGCGCCATCCCGGCCGACTATGGCCGCTTCGCCCCCTGGGTGTTCGATGCCGCGAGCGACGGGGACGATCTCGCCACCGCCCTGCTGGATGAGACCTGTGCCCAGCTCGGCATGCTGCTGGAGGGCATGACCCAGCTCGGGGCAGACCGGATCGCCCTGCTGGGCGGCATCGGCACGCGCCTCGCCCCCCGTCTGGGCCACTTCCATCTGGTCGCCCCCAAGCGCGACGCGCTGGAGGGGGCCATCCTGTTTGCCAGGACGGAGGCGCTGCCATGTCTGCATCCCTGAGCCTGGTCGGGCCGACAACACCTGCGGGACAGGCTCCCGTTTCCTTCATCCCATCAGAGGAATTCCCATGTCCGCACCCCTGATCCACACCCGGGTCGATCACCGTGACGGTGACGATGTCTGGTTTCGCTTCACCCTGAGCCAACTGCCAGCAGCCCCCTGGAAACTCCACTTCTGCCTAGCCCGCCAGATCGATCCCCACTCGATCGAAGGGGGCACCCTGGAGCGCCAGAGCGGCAGTTACAAGGTCATGGTGCCCCACGAGGGGGTGAGCGAGTTGCGCTTCTGCTGTCGCAGCACCCCGCTCAAGCATGACTCCGATATGCCTAAGGGTTTCTTCCTGAGCCTGGAGAGTAAGGGACAGCTGCAACCCCTGGTGCTGGAGGGGGAAGACCTTGGCCTGACCAACCCGCCCTCCCCGGGCCCCGACCTGCCACCGGTGGAGGCCGTCAACGGCCTCGTGCCCCAGCCCGCCCACCTGATTTATACAGAAGGCAACTTCCGGCTGGCCGAGCGGGCCCACGTCGACGGCCCCGTTCCCCTCGCCTCCCTGCTCGCCCATTTCAACGAGCTGACAGGCCTGGCCCTGACCCAGGATCACGATGCGGAGATCCACCTCGTCGAGGCGACACTTCCCCCCGAGGGGTATGAGCTCACCATCACCCCTGAGGAGATCGTCATCCGGGCCGCCGGCGAGGCGGGCTGGCGCCACGGGCTGGTGAGCCTGGCCCAGTGGGCACTCCAACACGGAGAGAGCCTGCCCTGCCTGACGGTGCGGGATGCACCGCGCTTCGGTTTTCGCGGCATCTTCCTCGACTGTGCCCGCCACTTCCACTCCATCGCCACCCTCAAGCGCCTGCTCAAGCAGATGAGCCTCTACAAGTTCAACCGCTTCCACTGGCACCTCACCGATGACGAGGGGTGGCGCCTGGAGATCAAGGCCTTCCCCCAGCTGACCGCAGTGGGAGCCTGGCGCGGCCATGGCCTGGCGGTGGGGCCCCAGCTGAGCGGCGGCCCCGATCCCTACGGCGGTTACTACACCCAGAGCGAGGTGCGCGAGCTGGTCGCCTACGCCGCCGGGCTTGGCATCACCATCATTCCGGAAATAGACATCCCGGGGCACTGTCACGCCGCCATCAAGGCGCTGCCCGAGATGCTGGTGGAAGAGGCAGACCGCTCCCGCTACCTCTCGGTGCAATATTTCGACGACAACGTGCTTAACCCAGCCCTGCCCGGCACCTACCGGTTCCTGGACGCCGTGATGGACGAGGTGTGCGATCTCTTCCCAGGGAGTCAGGTTCACATGGGGGGGGACGAAGTGCCCACCAGCGTCTGGACCGACAGTCCCGCCTGCCAGCAGCTGATGGCCGAGCAGGGGTATCAGGATTGCCGCGAGCTGCAGGGCCACCTGCTGCGCCACTGCCAGCACTACCTGGCTGGCAAGGGCAAGCAGATGCTGGGGTGGGAGGAGATACTTCACGGTGACAAGGTGAGCCGGGAGGCCACCGTCTTCGCCTGGACCAGCTTCCAGGCCGGCCTGGATGCCGCCGCATCCGGTTACCCCGTGGTGATGGCGCCTGCCCAGCACCTCTATCTGGATCTCGCCTGGAGTCAGGACATCCACGAGCCGGGACTCTACTGGGCGGGTACCCTCAACCTGGCGCAGGTGCATGCATGCGATCCTGCCCCGGCCGATTTCCATGCCAACGATAACATCCTGGGGGTGCTGAGCCCCTTGTGGTCGGAACTGATCACCTCTCGCGATCGTCTCGACTACATGTTGTTCCCGCGCATGCTGGCCACGGCAGAGGTGGCCTGGAGCACTCCCGCCCGCAAGGTGTGGGAGCACTTCGTCGCCCGTCTGCCCGGCCAGCTGCACATCCTCGACCAGTTGCAAGTGCGTTACCGGGTACCACAGAGGTAGTGTTATCTTTTTCTTTTCGGCGACCTTTTGGTCGCCGTTTTTTTACCCATCGACAACAAAAACCCAACCTAGCCCCTACTTTTCATCTGCCTTTGTTGGCAAAATAAGGCCCCCGATGAAACCAGACAGGGGATGCACCTCCCTGCGGTTCCGCCACAATAACAATCAGCAAACAGATCGGAGCTTACCCTTATGGCCCGCAAACACGCCCAGGTCGTGGACAGTGAAGTGGAATTTCCCGCCGACGTGCAACTCGTTTCCACCACGGATCTGCGCGGCGTCATTACCTACGCCAACCCCGCCTTCTGCCGCATCGCCGGTTACCAGGTCGATGAACTGGTCGGCCACAACCACAACCTGGTTCGCCACCCCGACATGCCCAAGGCCGCCTTCGCCGACCTCTGGGATCGCCTCAAGGAGGGCAACCCCTGGCGGGGAGTGGTGAAAAACCGCTGCAAGGATGGCCGCTATTACTGGGTCGACGCCTACGTCACCCCCATCTACGAGCACGGCAAGATAAGCGGCTACCAGTCGGTGCGCTGCAAGCCCGACCCCCAGCTCAAGCAGGCTGCCGCCCAGGCCTATCGGGCCCTGCTTTCGGCCGAGCAAAAGGGCACCCCGGCCCGCCCCTCGCTGCGCCGTTTCAGGCCGCTGGTGCTCGGCCTGCCGCTGCTGGCGCTGCTGGTCTGGGCCGCCCTCACCCAGGGCCCCCTCACCGCGCTGCTGATGCTGCTCCCCCCCCTCGCCATTGCGGGCGCCTACTGGCGCGAGCTCATCGCCTTGCCCCGCTATCTCAGGCAGCTCGGTCAGCAATATGACAGCCTGACCCGGCTGGTCTATTCGGGGGATGCCCCGGGTGCCATCGCCGATTTTCACCTGAAGATGCTGCAGGCCCGGATCCGCACCGTGCTGGGGAGAGTCGACGATGCCACCCATCCGCTTCAGGCCCTGGCAACCGATCTGCAGGACTCCTCACACCGCGCCTTCCTCGACATCAACGAGCAGGATGCCCAGACCCAGCAGATGGCAGCCGCCATGACCCAGATGGCCAGCACCGCCCACGAAATCGCCCGCAACATCCAGGACACCAACGGCCAGGTGACCGAGGCGCGCAGCAGTTGCCAGAGCACGGTGGAACAGCTGGACCAGACCCAGCAGCAGATGACCAGGCTGGCCAGCCAGGCGGAGCAGGCCTTCCACTCCGCGGTGGAGCTCGCCAGCGAGTCGGAGCGCATTGGCAGCGTGATGGGTGAAATCCAGGGCATCGCCGAGCAGACCAACCTGCTGGCCCTCAACGCCGCCATCGAGGCCGCCCGTGCCGGCGAGCAAGGGCGCGGCTTTGCGGTGGTGGCGGACGAGGTGCGCACCCTGTCGACCCGTACCCACAAGGCGACCGAGCAGATCCAGGGCAGCATCAGCCAGATCCAGCACACCCTGGAACGCTGGCAGGGCATGATGCAGGACAACCTGGCCCAGACACGGGAATGTGTCGAGATGACCCGCCAGGGATCAGGCAACCTGCACCTGGTGCTGGGGGAAATCGATCAGGTGACCGAATTCTCCACCCAGATCGCCGCCGCCGCGGAGCAGCAGCAGGTGGTGGTGGAGGAGATCAGCCGCAACATCCACCAGATCTCCGAATACTCCCGCGCCAACAGCCAGAAGATCCAGGCGGTGGACGACTCCAGCCAGGAGCTGCTCAGGCGGGCCCGCGAGCTCAGGGGACTGAGCCAGACCTTCGGCTGACAGATTGCAAGCCCCATGACAGAAGCGCCACAATGGCGCTTCTGCTGTTTTTGACGAGCCATCATCATGAGAACGAACGCGCTCCCTCTGGACAAGACGGCCCGCATCGAGGCGATCCTCGCCCTGATCCCCCCCGGCCGCGTGGTGAGCTACGGCCAGGTGGCGGATCTCGCGGGCCTGCCCGGACGGGCCAGGCTGGTGGGAAAAGTCTTGCGGGAGACCGACAAGGTGCTGCCCTGGCACCGGGTGCTGGGGGCGGCAGGCACCATTTCGCTGCCAAAAGGATCCGCAGGCTTTGACAAGCAAGCGGGGCTGCTGCAGGAGGAGGGGGTGCCCGTGATTGGCGGGCGGGTCAGGATGCGGGAGTGGCAGTGGCAGCCCGACCTGGCCGAGCTGCTCTTTCTGGTTCCCTTCTGACGAGGCTGGCACGTCCCGAAGGGATGGGGGCTCTTGCAACAAAGGGAGGGCCTCTGTGATCGCCCTCCGTCACGTTCTCTTCCCTAGTCGCCGGCAATGGGTCCCAGAATGTCATCGCTGCGCACCTGTACCGGGATGGTCTCATCTTCCCGTTGCAAGAGCACCAGCAGACTCTGTCTGTCCACCTCCAGCACATAGGCTGTCCCTTCACGGGTCAGGCAGGTCATGCCCGGCCGTATTTCATGTATCTCCATGACAACTCCCTGTCTTGCGCTGCCATCCATGCAGCCATTCCAGTATATCGCCATCCACCAACAAAGAAGCCCCTCGCAAGGGGCCTCTTTCATCATGCCGTGAGCGGCGTCGCCATCAGGCTTTCTTCGCCTTGGGCAGGCTCTCCTGCCATTTTCCGTTGTCGTAATGGGCTGTCCAGCCGGTCGCCTTGCCGTTGACCTCGGTCATCACGTACTGCTCCTTGGTCTTGCGGCTGAAGCGCACCACGGAGGCGTTTCCGTCAGGATCTGACGCCGGGGCGTCCGCCAGGTACTGGTGCTTGGGAGAGAGGCGATCACGGAAGCGCTTGAGCTCCTCCACCAGGGGCGCACGGGTCTCGCGGGATTTGGGGAAGTTGCTGGCGGCCAGGAAGAGGCCGGCGGCGCCGTCCCGCAGCACGAAGTGGGCGTCGGACTGGGTGCATTTCAGCTCGGGCAGGGGTACCGGATCCTCTTTCGGCGGCGCAATGTCGCCATTTTTCAGGATCTTGCGGGTGTTCTTGCAGCTCTCGTTGGTGCAACCCATGTATTTGCCGAAACGGCCGTTCTTGAGCTGCATCTCGGAGCCGCAGCGATCGCACTCGATGCTCGGCCCTTCGTAGCCCTTGAGCTTGAACTGCCCCTGCTCCACCTCGTAGCCATCGCAATCCGGGTTGCGACCGCAGACGTGCAGCTTGCGGCTGTCGTCGATGATGTAGGCGTCCATGGCGGTGCCGCAGATCCCGCAGCGATGCTTGGCACGCAGGGCATCGGTTTCCGCCTCGTCCCCGTCGGTGGCGGAGACGAACTCGTCCGCACTGACCAGGTTGATGGTCTTCTTGCAGCGCTCCTTGGGCGGCAGGGCATAGCCGGAGCAGCCGAGGAAGACGCCGGTGGTAGCGGTACGGATACCCATCTTGCGGCCACAATCCGGGCAGTCGATGTCGGTCAGCACCATCTGGTTGGCACGCATGCCCCCCTCTTCATGGGGCTTGTCGGCCTGCTCCAGCTCCTGGGTGAACTCGGCGTAGAAGGCGTCGAGCACCTTCTTCCACTCCAGGCTCCCCTCGGCGATGCCGTCGAGCTTGTCTTCCATCTTGGCGGTGAACTCGTAGTTCATCAGCTCGACGAAGTTCTCCACCAGGCGGTCGGTGACGATCTCCCCCATCTTCTCGGCGAAGAAGCGGCGGCTCTCGACCCGCACATACCCACGGTCGACGATGGTGGAGATGATGGAGGCATAGGTGGACGGACGGCCGATGCCGCGCTTTTCCAGCTCGCGCACCAGGGCCGCTTCGGTGAAGCGGGCGGGCGGCTTGGTGAAGTGCTGGCGCGGATCCAGCTTGACCAGTTTCAGCACCTCGCCGACGGTCACCGCCGGCAGCTGGCTGTCTTCACCCTTGCGGCCCATGGGCGGCAGGGCCTTGGTCCAGCCGGCGAAGCGCAAGGTGCGACCACGGGCCTTGAGCTCGAACTCCCCTGCCTTGACGGTCAGGGTCGAGGAGTCGTACTGGGCCGGGGTCATCTGGCAGGCGACAAATTGGCGCCAGATGAGGTCATAGAGCCGCATGGCATCGGGCTCCATCCCTTCCAGCATCTCGGCAGTCACCTGGACGCTGGAGGGGCGGATCGCCTCGTGGGCCTCCTGGGCATTGGCCTTGGCGCCGTAGAGGTTCGGCTCGCTCGGCAGGTAGGCGGCACCATACTGCTCGCCGATGTATTCCCGCACCGCGTCCACCGCCTCTTTGCTGAGGTTGGTGGAGTCGGTACGCATATAGGTGATGTAACCCGCTTCATAGAGACGCTGGGCCATCATCATGGTCTTCTTGACCCCGAAGCTCAGACGAGTAGAAGCGGCCTGCTGCAAGGTGGACGTGATGAAGGGAGCGGACGGCTTGGAGCCGGTCGGCTTGTCTTCCCGGTTGACCACCTTGTAGTCGACCCCTTCCAGGGCCGCCACGGCGGCGAAGGTCTCGGCCTGGGTCACCGGCTTGAAGTCGGCACCGTTGCGGCTGACCACCTCCATGCGCAGCTCGCTCTTCTCGGCTGTGAGCAGGTCGGCGTTGAGATCCCAGAACTCCACCGGCACGAACGCCTTGATCTCGCGCTCCTTGTCGACGATGAGGCGCACCGCGACGGATTGCACCCGACCGGCGGAGAGGCCGCGGGCCAGCTTCTTCCACAAGAGCGGGGAGACCATGTAACCCACCACCCGGTCGAGGAAACGACGGGCCTGCTGGGCGTTGACGCGATGAATGTTCAACTCGGACGGCTGGGCGAACGCCTCCTGGATGGCGCTCTTGGTGATCTCGTTGAACACCACGCGCTTGTAGCGGCTGTCGTCGCCACCGATGATCTCGCGCAGGTGCCAGGCGATCGCTTCCCCCTCTCTATCCAAGTCGGTTGCGAGATAGATGGTGTCGGCCTTGGCGGCCAGACTTTGCAACTCGCTGACCACTTTTTCCTTGCCGGGCAAAATCTGGTAGTTGGCCTGCCAGCCTGCGGTCGGGTTGATGCCCATCCTTGAGAACAGGGCGTTGCGATCCTTGGCCGCCTTCTCGGATTCGCTGAGCTTGATGCCGCGAATGACAGGTTTTTTGGGCTCGGTGCTGGCGCTGCCGCTGGTCGGCAGATCGCGCACGTGGCCTACGCTGGATTTCACCACGTAGTCCTTGCCCAAATATTTGTTGATGGTCTTGGCCTTGGCCGGAGACTCCACGATGACCAGTGATTTGCCCATGCTGTAACTATTATCCTCATTGCACCCGACGGGGTTGGCGTGCGGTTTTGTGGGGCTGTATAAGAGATTTGACGGGAAAAAGCAATCTTGCGGGTCAATTTGCCCGACAGCCCGAACCGCCCTGCTTCTTTATTTATTAATGCGAAGCCGGGGCGCGGGAAGCAACCGCTTTTTTGTTTTTATGCTATATCCCCCCCTTTTTTAGATTGGAAATGACATATCCAGCCACCCTTGTGACATAAAAACCCATTCTGGTTATCAGCTTGTTACAAAGGATGAAATCTCTTTATAATGGCCGCACACCGCAGCTTTGTGCGCGGAAGGAACCGCTCCCCATATAAAAATCGAAAGGATGTGATCATGAAGCACTTCGAGGTCAACTTCGACGGCCTGGTCGGCCCCACCCACAACTATGCCGGCCTCTCCTATGGCAACGTCGCCTCCCAGAGCAACGCCAAAGAGGCCTCCAACCCCAAGGAAGCGGCCAAGCAGGGGCTGCGCAAGATGAAGGCGCTGACCGACCTCGGCATGGTGCAGGGCGTGCTGGCTCCTCAGGAGAGACCGGATCTCGCGACCCTGCGCCGCCTGGGCTTCACCGGCAACGACGCCAGCGTCCTGGCCCAGGCCGCCAGACAGGCCCCCGCCGTGCTGGCCGCCTGCTACTCCGCCTCCAGCATGTGGACTGCCAACGCCGCCACCGTCTCCCCGAGCGCCGACACCCAGGATGGCCGCATCCACTTCACCCCCGCCAACCTGACCAACAAGTTCCACCGCTCCCTGGAGCCCGAGGTGACCGGGCGCATCCTGCGGGCCGTGTTCAACAACGATCGCCACTTCTATCACCACCAGCATCTGCCGGAGAACGACCACTTCGGTGATGAAGGCGCCGCCAACCACACCCGGCTGTGCCGCGCCTATGGCGAAGCGGGGGTCGAGCTGTTCGTCTATGGCCGCAGCGCCTTCGACGTCTCCCAGCCCGCCCCCAAACGCTACCCGGCCCGCCAGACCCTGGAAGCGAGCCAGGCCATCGCCCGCCTGCATGGTCTGGGGGATGAGAGTGCGGTCTTCATTCAGCAGAACCCGGACGTGATCGATCAGGGAGTGTTCCACAACGACGTCATCGCGGTGGGCAACCAGAACGTGCTCTTCTTCCACCAGCAGGCGTTCCTCCATACCGAGGCGGCGCTGGCCGAGGTGCGTACCAAGTTCGGCGACGGGGAACTGCACTTCATCGAGGTACCGACTGCAGAGGTGTCGGTGCAGGATGCGGTGAAGTCCTATCTGTTCAACACCCAGATCCTCACCCTGCCATCCGGCGAGATGGCGATCATCGCCCCCACCGAATGCCGCGACAACCCGGCGGTGTCCGCCTATCTGGCCAGGCTGGTGACCCAGGGCACCCCCATCAAGGACGTCCACTACATGGACGTGAAGCAGAGCATGAGAAACGGCGGCGGCCCCGCCTGTCTGCGCCTGCGGGTCGCCATGAACGACACCGAGCTCGCCGCGGTCAACCCGGCCTGCCTCATCACCGACAGCCAGTTTGCCCGCCTAGATCAGTGGGTCGAGAAGCACTATCGCGACAGCCTGGCGCTGGACGATCTGCGCGACCCCTCCCTGGTGCTGGAGACCCGCACCGCCCTGGACGAGCTGACCCAGATCCTGAAACTGGGTTCCGTCTATCCCTTCCAACGCTGAGGTGCGCCATCGGCCTGCAGAGCCGACGCAATAAAAAAAGAGAGCCGGGCAATGCCCGGCTCTCTTTTTAGTCCTTTGCACTGAGCTATAAAACCTGTTCACGAGCTGTAGCGAGAGATCGTCAGCAAGGTGAAGAGCTGCGCAGGAACCGGAGTGTGTAGATACACATGAGGATTCCGAGCAGCACATGAGCCTTGATCACGACCTCGCAGTAAGCTCGAAACAGGTTCTCAGCGCCAGGGGCTCTGCTGCCACAGGCGGCCGAGGGCCCCCTCCAGCCCCAGTGCCGCCTGCTTGCCAAGCTTCTGGGTCAGGCTCCTGGGTTTGCTGTAGCGGATGCCGACCACCTTGTGATGGCTGGCCTGGGCCAGCAGGTAGTCATCGCTGGTGCAAAGCGCATCCACCAGTCCGAGCTGCTTAGCCTGGCTCGCCAGCCAATGCTCGCCGGTGGTCACCTTGTCGATGTCGAGACCGGGTCTGTGCTCGGCCACGAAGGCCTTGAACTGTTCGTGGATGGCCCCCAGCTCCTCGCGAAACTTCTCCCGCCCCAGATCGTCATTCTCGCCGAACATGGTGATGGTGCGCTTGTACTGGCCTGCGGTGTGCATCTCGAATTCGATGTCGTGCTTCTTGAGCAGCTTGTTGAAGTTCGGCATCTGGGCAATCACCCCGATGGATCCGACGATGGCGAACGGCGCCGCCAGGATCTTGTCCGCGACGCAGGCCATCATGTAGCCACCGCTCGCCGCCACCTTGTCGATGGCCACGGTCAGCGTGATGTCCTTGTCCCGCAGCCGCTGCAACTGGGAGGCGGCCAGGCCGTAGCCATGCACCACGCCACCGCCGGATTCGAGGCGCAGCAGCACCTCGTCCCCGGGGCGGGCCACGCCTATCACGGCACTCACCTCTTCCCGCAGGGAGGCCACTTCCTTGGCATCCATGCTGCCGTTGAAGTCGATGACGAACAGCCGGCTGCGCTCATCCTCCCCCTTGGCTTTGGCCTTGTGCTCGGCCTTGCGGGTCTTCTCCATCTGCTTGCGCTCGGCCTTGCCCGCCAGGGCTGCCTGCAGTTGATGGCGCCCCTGCTCCAGCTCGCCGGAGAGATCGGTCACCACCAGCTCCCCCTTGCGGGATTTGGGCTGGCGGCTGCTCGCCACCATCAGGATGACGGCGCCGATGGCCAGCAGGAAGGTGAGGGTCTTGGCCAGAAACAGGCCGTATTCGGTCAAAAATGCCACTTGATGCTCCGCGCTATGTTCGGTTTTTTCACATAGTAAGGAGTTTGCCCCCCTCGCGCAAAAACTCTGCCATCTCCCGTGCCAAGGACGGAGGGATCGACGCTATCGCCCTGTTTTATTCACATTTTTGCCGTCTCATACTGGTCAACTGCCGGGCCGGGTCAGTACACTTGCCCACTCGATTCGTTGCGCCAAGCCGCCAGGCATTGTTAACAGGAGTCCACATGCTCGACTATCAGGCCCCCCGTGATCTGCTCAAGGACAAGGTCATTCTGGTGACGGGTGCCGGTGACGGCATCGGCCGCGAAGCGGCCCTCACCTATGCGGCCCACGGCGCCACCGTGATCCTGCTCGGGCGTACCAGTGCCAAGCTGGAGGCGGTCTACGACCAGATTGAAGCGGCCGGTCACCCCCTGCCCGCCATCGTGCCGGTGGACTTGAAAGGGGCTACTGCCGCCCACTACCGCGGCATGGCGGAGACCTTCGCTCAGCAGTTCGGCCGCCTCGACGGCGTGCTGTTCAACGCCGGGCTGCTCGGCACCCTGTCGCCGTTCGAACACATTCAGGAGCAGGAGTGGGACGAGGTGATGCAGGTCAACGTCAAATCCGAATTCCTGCTGACCCAGGCGCTGCTGCCCCTCATTCGCCAGACCGCCAAGGAGCACGGCGAGGCGTCCATCGTCTACACCTCCTCCAGCGTGGGCCGCAAGGGGCGCGCCTACTGGGGCACCTATGCCATTTCCAAGTTCGCAGTCGAAGGCATGATGGAGGTGCTGGCGGACGAGCTGGAGAACACCAAGGTGCGGGTCAACACCCTCAACCCGGGCGGCACTCGCACCAGGATGCGGGCCAGCGCCTTCCCGGCGGAAGATCCGCAAACCCTCAAGACCCCGGCCGATCTGATGCCCCTCTATCTCTACCTGATGGGGCGTGACAGTCAGGGCCAGAGCGGCAAGACCTTCGTGGCCCAGCCCAAATAAATCAACAAATCAACCGGATGGGATTACAGTGAAGAGGGGGTGCCAAGGCGCGCCCTGTTGAATCCCATCGGCCCCAGACAGGTTGCACTATGTTTCGTCCCAAGAGCACGTTTGAGCAATGGCGGATCTTTCAGGCGGTGGTGGACTGCGGCGGTTATGCCCAGGCTGCCGAGGCGCTGAACAAGAGCCAATCCTCCCTCAATCATGCGGTTGCCAAGCTGCAACAGAGTCTGGGGGTGGCCCTGCTGGAGGTGCGGGGACGCAAGGCGGTGCTGACGCCGGCGGGGGAGATCTTCCTCAAGCGGGCGCGCCAGCTCAGCCAGCAGGTGGAAGAGCTGGAGAACCTGGCCAACAACCTGGAGCGGCAGTGGGAGCCGCAGATCAACCTCTATGTGTCCGTGGTGCAGCCGCGGGAGCGCCTCTACCGGGCGCTGGCCCACTTCTACCCCCGCAGCCGCGGTTGCCGCATCAACCTGCACGAGCGGATCCACTGCCACTTCAATGCGCTGCAGGCGGGAGATCTGATGCTCTCCGAGCACCTGCCCCAGGATCGCACCGGCCTGCCGCTGGACGAAGTCTGTCTGCTTCCTCTGTGCGCAGCGGGCCACCCCCTTGCGGAGCAGGGAGAGCCCATCACCGCCGAGGTGCTGGCAAGCCACAACCAGATAAGCCTGCATCCCCCCATCCACCGCTCGGTGGACTGGAACGATGCGGACGACACCGGCTGGAAGGCGACCCACTATCATGAGGTGCTCAACATGGTGCGCCTTGGCATGGGTTACGCCTGGGTGCCCCGCCACCTGGTGCAGGAGGAGCTCGCCGAGGGCTCGCTGGTGCAGCTGGATCTCACCGGCGGCAGCGAGCGCTATCTCTACACCTACCTGCTCACCCCCTCGGTGGAGGCGCTGGGGCCGGCGGCCGAGCTGTTGCTGCGCTGCCTGCGCATCGAATACCAGGGAGACAACCCCAGGTAAGACCGCTTCTTCCCCGCACGACCGGGGCACTGGTGCCGGCACATCCGGGCATCGACTCCCCTTTGCATCCCCTATACGTTGGGGACCCGCCAGCAGGCGGCCAGCGCCATCAGCGCCAGGGCCGCCGCCACCATGAAGACCCCGTGGAAGCTCCAGAGCTCCGCCACCGTTCCCGCGATGGCCCCCGCCATGATGGAGCCGGTGCGGATGCTGTTGGAAAAGAGCGTGGTCGCCACCCCGGCGCGCCCCGGCATCAAGTCCTGGAAATAGGACATGCCGATGCCGGCCACGATGCCGATGAAGATGGCATTGAGCAGTTGCAGCGCAATGAGGGCATGCTGGCTCGACAGGGTCACGAGACCGCCATAGAAACCGACCCCGGCCAGCACCGCCAGCAGCATCATGGGCCGCTTGCCGAAGCGCCGGGTGTAGTAGCCCGCCAGCAGCATGAAGGGGATCTCCAGGGCCGCCGCCGTGCCCATCAGCAAACCGGCCAGCTTCTCCTCCAGCCCCAGCTCGCGGGTGATGTAGAGGGGCATGTTGATGAGGTACATGCTGTTGCAGGTCCACATCAGGGTGGAGGCGATGAAGAGCGCCCGCACCGACGGATCCCGCCAGCTACTCACCCGCTCCACCTCGCTGTCCATCACCGGCAGCGGCAGGGAGGGAAGCCAGCGCCACACCACGAAGGCGCAGATGACATAGGCCAGCGCCGAGGCCAGATACATCACCTCGAAGCCGTAGCCGATGGCGAGCGCGAAGGCGATGGGCGGCCCGATCACCCAGGCCAGGGAGAACTGGGCCCGCAGCACCGAGCTGAACATGTCGGCCTGTTTGTTGCGGCTGTCGGCGTATTCCCGCGCCAGGGCGAACAGCTGCGGGCTGGCGGTGGCGGTCAGGCTCGCCAGCAGCACCCCCAGGCTCACCAGCAACCAGTACTGCCGGTTCGAGGCAAACAGCAGGGAGAGCACGATGCCGGCGAAGCAGCAGCGCAGGATCAGCTGCTTGCGATCCCCCTTGTTGTCGGAGCGGTGGCCGAGCCACTGGCTGATGAGGATGCCGATCACCGCGTTCACCGTGTAGAAGAGCCCCACCAGGAAGGGACGCACCTGCACCTCCTCGGCCAGAAACAGGCTCAAGGTCGGCACCTGCAGCGCCACCGCCACCCCGGTCATAAAGGTCACGGCGAGAAACGAGAGAGAGACGGGATCCGGCCTCTTGCGGGCAACAGACAGCAAACTCATAGAGATACCATTGATATGGAAGAAAAAAAGGAGCCAGATGCGGGCGGGCTTGGCGTATGGCGGCGGCTATTTTATGTCATTATCAACAGCCACCTCAAGGGTTGCGGGGGGGCGTCCAAGTCCGTACATTGGAAGCCCATCCAGCGCCAGTACAAGGATTTAACATGTTTGATTTTGACCGGGAAATAGATCGCAGCGGTACCATGAGCCTGAAATGGGACAAATACAAGGGTCAGGATGTCCTGCCCATGTGGGTCGCAGACACCGACTTCGTCTCTCCCCCCGCCGTACTGGAGGCCCTCACCCAGCGTGTCGCCCACGGCATCTTCGGCTATTCGCGCCCCTCTCCCCGGCTCATCGAACTGATCGTATCGCGTCTGGCCAGCCGCTATGGCTGGACCATCCAGCCCGAATGGCTCGTCTTCCTGCCCGGGGTGGTGCCGGGCCTCAACCTCGCCTGCAAGGCCTGGAGCCAGCACGGGCGCGGCATCATCACCCCCAAGCCGGTCTACTACCCCTTCCTGCAGGCACCGGGCTTCAATGACCGCCCCCTGCTCACCGTCCCCGTGGTGGAGGAAGAAGGTCGCTGGGTGCTGGATCTCGAAGAGCTTGAGCGTCAGGCCCCCTCGGCGGATCTGCTGCTGCTGTGCAACCCCCATAACCCGGGCGGCACCGTCTTCACCCGGGAAGAGCTGCTGGCCATCGACGCCATCGCCGAGCGCCACAACCTGGTGATCTGCTCCGACGAAATCCACTGCGACCTGCTGCTGGACAAGGATGCCCGCCACATCCCCTATGGTGCCCTGAGCCCGGAGGCGGCCGAACGCTCCGCCGTCATGATGGCGCCGAGCAAGACCTTCAACATCGCAGGGCTGTGCTGCTCCTTCGCCGTGATCCCCAATGCCCGCCTGCGGCTCAAGCTGCAACAGGCGATGCGCGGCATCAGCGCCGACGTCAATCTGCTGGGGTTCGTGGCAGCCGAGGCGGCCTATGAGGGGGGCGAGCAGTGGCTGAATGAACAGCTCGACTACCTGGCCGGCAACCTGGCCCTGATCGAGCAGGCCGTGGCCCGCTGGCCCGGCGTCAAGCTGGCCCGCAACCAGGCCACCTACCTCGCCTGGATCGACATGAGCGCCCTGGGCCTGGACGATCCCGTCGCCTTCTTCGAACAGGCGGGCGTGGGTCTCTCCCCCGGAGCCCAGTTCGGCAACGGCCAGTTCGTGCGGCTCAACTTTGGCTGCACCCGGTCCCGTCTCACCGAGGCCCTGGCCCGCATGGAGAAAGCCATTCTCCAGACCCGCTAGCGAACCGTCCCGGGCGGCGGCCCCAGACCGCCCGGTGCGCGCAAAAGCGGTAAAATCCGTTCAGCTTCCCGTCTGATACGGATAAGATGAGGCTCATCACCGGATGAGCCCGCCTCCTCCTCATGTTCAGCCACGGTTTCGGTCCACTATGCGCCCATTCGCCTTCTCTGCCCTGTTGCGTCTGTCACGTACCGCCCTGCCCTGGCTTGCGGCCGTGCTGGCGCCCTCCCTCTTCGCCTCCCCCGCCTATGTCACCATCGGTACGGGAGCCCTCAACGGCGTCTACTACCCCACAGGGGGCGCCATCTGCCGCCTGCTCAACGAGGAGAGTGCCCGCCACGGCCTGCACTGCACGGTGCAGAGTACCTCGGGCTCCATCGCCAATCTGGCGGCCCTCGCCAAGGGGGAGGTACAGCTCGCCCTGATGCAGTCGGATGTGCTCTACCATGCGGTGCATGGCACCGGCCCCTTCGCGGGCCAGGCCCCGGACGATCAGCTGCGCAGCCTCTTGCGGCTCCACAAGGAGTCCCTGACCCTGATTGCCAGCGCCACCAGCAACATCACCACCCTGGCCGACATCAAGGGCAAGCGGGTCGATGTCGGCGCCCCCAACTCCGGGGACAGAGTCACCAGCCGGGCCCTGCTCGATGCCATGGGGTGGCGGATCGCCGACTTCAGCCGCCCGCCCGTGATCTCCCCGGGCAACCGGCTGGAGGGGCTCTGTGACGGCACCCTGGATGCCGCCTTCGTGGTCGCCGGTCACCCCAATCAGGCCATCGGCGATCTCACCGGCCGCTGTCAGGCCCGCCTCATTCCCATCGAGGGGGAACAGGTGGACAAGCTGCTCAAGCAGCACCCCTACTACGATCGCAGCCGCATCGGCGCCAACCTCTATCCGGGGCAGACAAGCGGCGTCAATACCTTCGCCGTCACCGCCGAACTGGTGGCGCTGGCCAGTCTGCCCGAGAGCGAGGTGCGCACCCTGCGGGACGTGCTGAACGAGCGGCTCAAGCAGTTCACCCGGCTGCATCCGGCACTGACCACCCTCACCTGGGAAGGCATGCAGGCGGGCAGCATCGCCCTGCTCCATCCCGGCATGCTGGATGCCGTGCCCACCCTCCCGGCGGACACCCTCACGGCATCCGGGGCAGGGGCCACCTCGGGCGCCCTGCCGACCTTGCCCCCGGCGAGCAGCGCGGCCACACCGTCCGATGGGACAGGCCCCCTGGAAGGCACCGCGCCACTGGAGGGGTCCGACACCTTGCCGGAGCAGCCGGCCGCCGCGACCCTCTCAACCAGTTCGGGGGCGGCCTCCACCAACCAGGCCCCGGCCCTGACCGAGCCGCCCACACCGGGCAGCGCAACCCTGGCACCAGGCCATCCCCTGACCCCGCCTGAGGCGCCCGCCTCGTCGGCAACGCCGCTGGAGGCGCCATCACCGCAGGCCATGCCCGCCAGCCCGCCCAGCCACGCGGTGGGGACCACAACCCCCGCCGGGCAATGAACACCAACCAAGAGGCCACCCCAGGGGTGGCCTCTTGGTTATGGGGAGCGGGCGCCTGGCCTGTCACGGCGCCAGCAGCAGCGCCGGATTCTGGATCTCCTCCTCCACCCAGTGCAGCAGTTGCTTGATGGCCCGCGACAGCACCTGGTTCTGGCGCACCACGTACCCCAGGCTGGTACCGGGAAAATCGGTGAGCCGGGTCACCGGGGCGGTCAGCTTGAGCCTGGGGTGCAGGGAGAAATCCGGCACGATGGCGACGCCAAAGCCCGCCTCGGCCCAGTCGAGCTGGGCATCCACGCTCCCCACCTCCATGATGCGGCAGCTCGGCAGGCCGAGCAGGGGCAGGGAGGGATCGATCAATGCCCGGGTCCGGGTGTCGTGCCCCAGCAGGATCAGGGTCGGCTCGTCCAGAGGATCGCTCTCCCCCGAGCTGGCCCGCGCCTGCCAGCGGGCCAGGCCGTGCCCCAGGGCACACCAGGTCACCTGCTGCAACTCGGTGTAGAAGAGCGGCTCGCTGCGCTTTTGTGCCATCACGAAGCCCAGATCCGCCTTGCCCGCCCGCACCAGATCCGCCGCCTGATCCGAGGTGGTGTTGAACAGGGTGAGGTCGATGCCGGGGAAGGCCTGCTTGAAGCGCTGGAACGGCTGGATCAGCAGCAGGCGCGAGATGATGTCGCTGGCGGCGATGGCGAGCGTCCCCTGGCTCAACTGGCTCAGGGCATTGAGATCGGACTGGCAGAGTTGCAGCTCGTTGATGGCGCGCTCGGCGCTTTGCAGCAGCCGCTCCCCCGCCTGGGTCAGGCGAAACGGGCTGCGCTCCACCAGCTTGACCCGGGTCGCCTGCTCCAGGTTCTTGAGGTGCAGGCTCACATTGGGTTGCGTCATGTGCAGTTCGGTGGCCGTCTGGCCGAAGTGCTGCAACCGGGCCAGGGTGACGAAGGTGTGCAGCCAGTGAATGTCCAGCATGGGGTTCCTCTTCTCCCGGGTCGATGGCAGGGCCAGCGCCGCCAGGGCACGGGCACCACGCAAGGGAGCGCGGTGTCGATAATGGCACCGGAATTATATGGCTTTCTTATCGGAATTATAAAGATAATTAATTTTTCTAATCCTCACGGGGCTCCTAGGATGGACGCCTAACGTCTTAGGAGAAAGAGTCATGTCGTCTATCGTAGTCGTAGGTGCTAACTGGGGTGATGAAGGCAAAGGCCGCATCGTCGATTATCTGGCAGGCCAGGCTGGCGCCAGTATTCGTTTCCAGGGCGGCAACAACGCCGGCCACACCGTGGTCAACGATCTGGGCACCTTCAAGCTGCACCAGGTGCCGAGCGGCGTCTTCAACCCGGATTGCCTGGTCGTGCTGGGCCCCGGCATGGTGATCAGCCCCGAGAAGCTCACCGTCGAGCTGGAAGAGGTCAAGGCCTCCGGCGTCATTCCCAAGCTCGCCATCTCTGACCGTGCCACCCTCTGCCTGCCGCTGCACGCGCTGGAAGACACCCTGGAAGAGCAACGCCTGGGTGACGGCGCCTACGGCTCCACCCGTCAGGGCATCGCCCCGGCTTACGGTGATCGGGTCATGAAAAAGGCGATCCTGGTGGGCTGGCTGAAACAGCCGGACGTGCTGGTCGAGCGCATCCAGTTCATGCTGGACTGGAAACTGCCGCAAATGAAGGCTCTCTATCCGGACTTCGAATTCACCCAGACCGCCCAGGAGATGGCCGACTGGCTGCTGGAAGTGTCCGCTCCCTGGCTGGACGCCGTCTGCAACGTCAGCATGCCCCTCAAGGCGCTGCAAGCCGAAGGCAAGACCCTGCTGTTCGAAGCCCAGCTGGGTGCCGGCCGTGATCTCATCTACGGCGAATACCCCTGGGTCACCTCCTCCCACGTTTCCGGCGCCTACGCCGGCATCGGTGGCGGTCTGCCGGGCCTGCGCCCGGAGCGCGTCATCGCCGTGGCCAAGGCATTCAGCTCCTCCGTCGGTACCGGCACCCTGCTGACCGCCATGGAGAACCAGGACGAGTTCCGCAAGATCACCAACGAGTTCGGCGCCACCACCGGCCGTCCCCGTGACGTGGGTTACTTCGATGCCGTCGCCACCAAGAACGGCGTCGAGCTGCAGGCTGCCACCGAAGTGGCCCTGACCAAGCTGGACTGCCTGACCGGTCTGCCGGATCTGAAGATCTGCGTGGCCTACGAAGGTGCCCACACCGAGAACCCGATCTGGCCGCAGACCGCCGCCCTCACCCCCGTCTACGAGAAGATGGAGAGCTGGAGCGAAGACATCAGCGCCTGCCGCACCTTCGCCGAGCTGCCCAAGGCTGCCCAGGACTATGTGCTGCGCATCGAAGCCCTGCTGGGCGTGCCGGTGCCCATGGTCTCCGTCGGCCCGGGCCGTGACGAGATGATCCTGCGCTAAGGCCCCTCGCCTCTCCCAAAAACCGGCATCCCAGGATGCCGGTTTTTTTATGCCCCTCAAAAGCCCCGAACAGCTCACAAAAGCCGCCTCTATGGCATAATTTGAGCCATACGGGCACTCTGTTTTGAGCCAGCCCCCTTAGAGTGAATGCCGTATTCACACAAAGGAGTGCCCATCATGAGATCCCCCATTATCCCGCTGCTGCCCCTGTTCTGCCTCGCGGCTCTGCCCGCCGGCGCCATGACCCTCAAGAGTACCGACATCCGCGAGGGTGAACCCATGGACAAGGTCTTCAGCTTCAACGGCTTTGGTTGCAGCGGCGAGAACCGCTCCCCCCAGTTGAGCTGGCAGAGCCTGCCCGCCGGCACCCAGAACGTCGCCATCACCGCCTATGACCCGGACGCCCCCACCGGCAGCGGCTGGTGGCACTGGCTGGTGGTGAACCTGCCGGCCAGCCAGAGCGAGCTGCCGAGCAATGCCTCCGGCAAGATCAAGCAGGGACTGGAGCTTGGCACCGACTACGGTACCCAGGGTTATGGCGGCCCCTGCCCACCCGCCGGTCACGGCATGCACCGCTACCAGTTCACCGTCTGGGCCCTGCCCAAGGCGCTGGAGGTGAAGGCCAACACCCCGCCCGCCATGGTAGGCTACATGCTCAACAGCCTGGCCCTTGGCAAGGCCACCCTGACCGCCACCTTCACCACCCCCTAGGAGCCCGCCCGATGAGCACGCCCCTGCTGCAACTGAATCACTACTTCGGGATCCGCCAGCAGCCCCTGCGCCGGGTGCTCATCTACGCACCGACCCTCATCTGGGTGCAGCAGGGCCGCAAGCAGCTGTGGTGGCGGGAGCAGCGCCTCTCCTTTGACAAGGAGAGCTGGCTGCTGATCCCGGCGGGTCACCGGCTCACCTTCGTCAACCAGCCGGAGCAGGGCACGTTTCGCTCCCAGGCGCTCACCCTGCTGGCCCCGCCACCGGCCGAGTGGCTGGCAGAGAGCACCCTCGATCTCCTCAAGCCACCGGCCATCAGGGTGACGTCGGCCCTCGCCTTCTGCTTCGATCTCGTCACCACCATGGCGCAGCGGCAGCTCTGCGAGACGGCCCAGACCCAGCTGCTGCAAGGGTTTTATGGCGAGCTCAGGGAAGCGGGGGGCCTTGGCCTGCTCTTTCCTGCCACCACCATGACCCTGGGGGAGCGGCTGGCCCGTTACCTCAGCGTGGAGCCTGGTCTTGATCACCGGCTGGAGACGGTAGCGACCCACTTCGCCATGAGCCGCGCCTCCCTGGTCCGCAAACTGGCCGCCGAGGGGCGCAGCTTTCGCCAGGTGCTGACCCAGGTACGCCTGGGGCACGCCCTCACCCTGCTGCAACAGGGGCTCACGCCGCTTCAGACCGCCCTCGCCTGTGGCTACGACTCCCCCGGCCGCTTTGCCGCGCGCTTCAAGGAGGAGTTCGGCCTGACCCCCCACCAATACCTGCGTACCTGCCCCTCCTCTCTCTCGCTGACTGCCACCACAAAAGTAAATAATTACTAAAATATAAGACTATGTAACCTCGTGTAACCGGGTGATCCGGCTCACACTCGTCCCTCCTGCACTGTGACACAGCGCCAATAATCCCGTCAAAATCGCCCTATAATGGCTCTCGCAAACGCTTTCACTAAAACAAATACTAAAAAACACCTTCCTTAACCGACAAAAACTGTCATTGGAGCGAGAGATGTTTCGTAAAAGTTTACTATCCGTCACCCTGAGCGTCGCCCTGTTCGGCCTCACTGCCTGCAACGGCAATGACTCCAGCAGCCCGGCCGCCCCCAGCGCCACCCTGGCGAACCAGTATCAGAACGTGATCGACCGCAGCGGCACCCCGCTCCAGTTCCGTGACTTTGACAGCTACGCCAACCTCAAATACAACCCGCTGCTCGATCTCGGTGCCTGGCACGGCTTCCTGCTGCCCGCCAGCGACAGCGAGTGGGGCGGCTTTACCGGCCCCATGGTCATCGCCGAGGAGTACAGCCTGTTCTTCGCAAGGGAATTGGACAAGCTGACCCTGAGCGACGAGAGCGGCCGCGCCTTTCCGCTCACCAGCGCCAGCAAGCAGGCGCTGTACGCCATCCCGGGGGCGCTGGTGCAACGCTTCGATTTCGACCCCTTCACCCTGGAGCTGGAGCTGCGCTACGGCGATGCCCGCACTGCGCTGGTTCGCACCCGCACCATCAGCCAGACCGAGCGCGGCGTGGCATTCCAGTTCGGCAAGCTGCGCAGCACCTGGAACATCATGCAAAGCGGCAGCGCCAGCTACCGCATCGATCGCACCCTGCCCAGTCGCACCACCCTCGACGAGCAGGGGCTCGGCTACGTGAGCGAGGCCAGCCTCACCCTGGTCGCCAAGGGCCAGCAGGATATCTACACCCTGCAGAGCTATGTCCACAGCAGTGCTGACGCGAGCCGCTTCGAGCGAAGCCGCCAGGCGCTGCTGGCCGACCCCGCCAGCCATTTCGACGACTCCATCCGCCGCTGGGAGGATTACCTGGCGCGCGGCCTCTCCAATCAGGGGATCCCGGAGTCGGAGCGGCGCATCGCGGTCAAGGCGATGGAGACCCTCAACGGCAACTGGCGCTCACCGGCCGGCGCCATCCTGCACGACGGGGTCACCCCCTCCAACACCGCCCGCTGGTTCGACGGGGTCTGGGCCTGGGACAGCTGGAAGCACGCTTACGCCATGGCCCACTTCAACCCCGAGGTAGCCAAGAACAACGTGCGCGCCATGTATGACTACCAGATCCAGGCCGATGACCCGGTCCGTCCGCAGGATGCCGGCATGGTGATCGACGCCGTCTTCTACAACAAGCTCGCCGATCGGGGCGGTGATGGCGGCAACTGGAACGAGCGCGACACCAAGCCGCCCCTCTCCGCCTGGGCCATCTGGGAGATCTACAGCGCCACCCAGGACAAGGCCTTCATCGCCGAGATGTACCCGAAGATCCTGGCCTATCACGACTGGTGGTATCGGGCGCGGGACAACAACCGCAACGGCATCATCGAATATGGCGCCACCCGCCACGTCGAGCACAACGACGAGTTCGGCAACATCACCTTCAAGGTGCAGTACCCGACGGGGGCTCCGGCCGGGCTGGATCTGTCGAGCTGTACCAATGAGGGAGATGGCTGGTATGGCTGCGCCGGCATGGCGCTCTATCAGCAGGTATTGAGCGTTGGCGGCTACGCCGACATGGATATCGGCGCCCAGCACGGCGCAGGCTGGGAGTCCGGCATGGACAACGCCGCCCGCTTCGGCTTTATCGAACCGGATCAGCTCAAGCGCTATGCCGACAAGACCTATGGCGGCGACCTGGCCAGGGCGCGCCAGGACTGGAACGTCTTCTTCTTCGAAAACCATCAGGACGATGGCAGCCTCATCGGCTTCTCCATCGATCAGGAGTCGGTGGAGCTCAACGCCTTCCTCGCCAAGGAGAAGCGCATCCTGGCCGACATGGCCGAGCTGCTCGGCAAGCCTGACGAGGCGAGCCGCTACCGCGAAGGGGCGACCCAGCTGGCTGGCTACATCAACAGCTGCCTGTTCGATGAGGCCTCCGGCTTCTATTACGATCGCCAGATAGCCCAGGGGGATCTGCCCGACGCCAACGGCTGCGTCGGCAAGCTGTTGACCGCCCGCGGCCGTGGCCCGGAAGGGTGGAGCCCGCTCTGGGCCGAGGTAGCGGACAAGGAGAAGGCGGCGCGGGTGCGCGAGGTGATGCTCAATGCCCAGGAGTTCAACACCAGGGTGCCGCTCGGCACGGCGGCGCTGACCAACCCGGCCTACGACCCCGACATCTACTGGCGCGGCCGGGTCTGGCTGGATCAGTTCTACTTCGGGGTGAAGGGGCTGGAGAACTACGGCTATCGCAGCGATGCCCAACAGCTCGTCAACAAGCTGTTTAGCAATGCCGAGGGGCTGGCGGGCAGCGGCCCCATCCGCGAGAACTACAACCCGGAAACCGGCGCCATGCAGGGGGCCAGCAACTTCAGCTGGAGCTCGGCCCACCTCTACATGCTCTATCGCAACTTCCTGAAAACCGAGGGTTGATCCCTCTTTGCAGCAATGAGCCAACAAAAAGGCCTCCGCAAGGGAGGCCTTTCTTATGGCAGCGCCAGAGGTGGCGACTTACTTCACGGTCACCCGGGCAAACTTGCGCTTGCCGACCTGGTAGACGGCGGTACCGGCACCGATGAGGGCCTTGCCATCGTCCAGCTTCTCGCCGTCGCGCTTCACCGCGCCCTGCTTGATCATGCGCAGCGCTTCGGAGGTGGTGGCCACCAGATCGGCGTCTTTGAGCAGGTTGGCGATGGCCAGCCCTTCCCCTTCCAGTGCCAGCTCGACTTCTGGCATGTCGTCCGGAATGGCGTTCTTGGAGAAGCGCTGGGTGAAGTCTTCGTGGGCCGCTTCGGCCGCCGCTTCGTCGTGATAACGGGCGATGATCTCCTTGGCCAGCCAGATCTTCACGTCGCGCGGGTTGAGGGTGCCGGCGGCGATACCTGCCTTGAACTCTTCAATCTCGGCGAGCGGACGGAAGGAGAGCAGCTCATAGTAGTTCCACATCAGATCGTCGGTGATGGACATGATCTTGCCGAACATCTCCCCCGGGGCATCGTGCACGCCGATGTAGTTGGCAGCGGACTTGGACATCTTCTTGACACCGTCCAGGCCTACCAGCAGCGGCATCATCAGCACGCACTGGGTCGCCATGCCCGCATCTTTTTGCAGCTCGCGACCCATCAGCAGGTTGAACTTCTGATCGGTACCGCCGAGCTCGACATCCGCCTTGAGCGCGACCGAGTCATAGCCTTGCAGCAGCGGATAGAGGAATTCGTGAATGGCGATGGACTGGCCGTTGCTGTAGCGCTTCTTGAAGTCGTCGCGCTCCATCATGCGGGCCACGGTCTGCTTGGCCGCCAGCTTGATCATGCCGGTCGCGCCCAGCTCACTCAGCCAGGTGGAGTTGTACTCGATGCGGGTCTTGGCCGGGTCGAGGATCTTGAACGCCTGCTCGGCATAGGTGAGGGCGTTGTGCTTGATGGCCTCTTCGGAGAGCGGCGGACGGGTGGCGTTCTTGCCGGAGGGGTCACCCACCATGGCGGTGAAGTCACCGATCAGCAGGATCACTTCATGGCCCAGATCCTGGAAGGTCTTCAGCTTGTTGAGGATCACGGTATGACCCAGGTGGATGTCCGGCGCGGTCGGGTCCATCCCCAGCTTGATGCGCAGGGGGCGCCCTTCCTTCAACTTGGCGATCAGTTCTTCTTCAACCAGAATTTCTTCCGCTCCGCGCTTGATCTCGGCTAGCGCCACCTCGAGCTGGGACATTTTTTGACTCTCCAATCACGATTCCACAGGGCCAGACATATTACTGGAATGGCGGGCCAATTGGAAAGGCGGTAAACTCCGACCTTCTTCCGGGTTCAACTTTGTCTGCTTCTCATGGTCCTTTGGCACGCCTTCAACTCTCTCCCTCACTGGCACCGCAAGATGGTGCTGATCCTGAGCATCATGGTGATGATGCTGGCGGCCTGGCCGAGCGAACAGGCAGTCGCCACCCGGGTCGATGACAACGACAACGAACTGGCCGTCGAGCAGCAGGTCGACGAGGAGGCCCAGCTGGCACGGGCCGAGCCCGTCACCCCGCCCAAACCGCGCTATGTCACCAGACAGGTGAAGGTGCGCAGCGGCGACAACATGGGGGTCATCTTCCAGCGCCTGGGCCTCAGCACCACGGATCTGCACCTCATCGACCAGCTCGAGGGCACGGATACCCTGCGCCTGCTCAAACCCGGTCAGGAGCTCACCTTCAAGCTCACCAAGGGCGGCGAGCTGCACAGCCTCTATTACCCCCACAGCCTGGAGCAGGCGCTCAAGGTGAACCGCCGGGATGACGGCTTCGTGGCCAGGCCGGTGAAGATCGAGCTCGACACCCGCGAACAGGTGGCCCAGGGGGAGATCCGCTCCAGCTTCTGGGGCGCCGCCGTCGAAGCGGGCATGACGGAAGACCAGATCATGGATCTCGCCGCCATCTTCGGCTGGGACATCGACTTTGCCCAGGACCTGCAACCGGGGGACAGCTTCCGGGTGGTCTACCAGGACAAATACCAGGATGACGAGCGGGTTGCCTCCGGCGACATCCTGGCCGCCGAGTTCGTCAACCAGGGGGCCATCTACCGTGCCGTGCTGAACACGGATGGCAACTACTACACCCCGGACGGCAAGGCGATGCGCAAGAGCTTCCTGCGCGCGCCGGTCAACTTCAAATACATCAGCTCCAACTTCAATCCGCGCCGCCTTCACCCGGTCACCGGCAAGGTGCGTCCCCACAACGGCATCGACTACGTGGCGCCGGTGGGGACCCCCATCATGGCGGCGGGCGGCGGCAGCGTGGTGGCCGCCGGCTACAACCAGTTCAACGGCAACTACGTCTTCATCAAGCACGCAGGCAACTACGTGACCAAGTACCTGCACCTCTCCAAGCGCACCGTCAACAAGGGGCAGCGAGTGAAGCAGGGGCAGACCATCGGCCTGCTCGGCGGCACCGGCCGGGTCACAGGCCCGCACCTGCACTATGAATTCGTGGTGGGCGGCGTGCACAAGAACCCGCGCACCCTCAACCTGCCCCAGGCGGAGTCTCTCAGCGGGCGGGCGCTGGCCAGCTTCAAGGCCCAGGCCATGCCCCAACTGGCCAAGCTGGACAGCCCCGAGCTGCAACTGGCCAGAAACAAGGGCAACGGCGACGACAGCTGAGCGCTGTCGACCAAGGCGGAACACGGCATCGGACGGTTCCCCCGCATCATTGAAAGGGGTTGTCATGACGGAACGCTATATAGGCTTGATGTCCGGTACCAGAGCGGGGCATGGTATCGAACCGTTCCCCCGCATCATTGAAAGGGGTTGTCATGACTGAACGCTATATAGGCTTGATGTCCGGTACCAGTATGGATGGTATCGACGCCGTGCTGGTGCAGCTCGAGGGGGATGCACTGCGGGTCGAGGCGGCGCTGTGCCATCCCTGGCCAGCGGAGACCGCCCACGAGCTGCACGCCCTCTGCACCCCGGGGGAGAACGAAATCGACCGCATGGGGGTCGCCGACAACCTGGTGGCCCGCGAATTTGCCGCCGCCACCCAGGCCCTGCTCGCCAAGGCGGCGCTGACTCCCAAGGAGATTCGCGCCATCGGCAGTCACGGCCAGACCATACGCCACCGCCCAGCCCTCGGTTTTACCCTGCAGATTGGCAACGCGGCCCTGCTGGCGGCCCTGACCGGCATCGACGTGGTGGCCGATTTTCGCACCATGGACATAGCCCTCGGCGGTCAGGGGGCGCCCCTGGTGCCCGCCTTCCATCAGGCGCTCTTTGCCCGCCCCGGTGCCCTGCGGGTGGTGCTGAACCTCGGCGGCATTGCCAATATCTCGGTGCTGCCCGGCCAGGCCGACGGGGGGGCGGGTTCAGGGGTATATGGCTTCGATACCGGCCCCGCCAACACCCTGCTCGATGGCTGGTATCGCCGCCACCATCCACACGGTGACAGCTATGATGCCGGTGGCCAGTGGGCCGCCAGCGGCAAGCTTATTCCTGCGCTGCTGGAGCAGTTGCTGGCTCACCCCTACTTCGCCGCCCCCGCCCCCAAGAGCACGGGGCGTGAGATGTTCACCCTCGACTGGCTCGACGGCGAGCTGGACGGCTGCGCATACGCCCCCGCTGATGTGCAGCGTACCCTGCAATCCCTCACCTGCCACAGCATCGCCCGCCAGTTGCCCACCCACCGTGATGCGCCAACCCGGCCCGAGCTGTTTGTCTGCGGCGGCGGCGCCCACAACGCCCCGCTGCTGGCGGAGCTTGCTGCCCTGCTGCCCGACTGGCATCTGACCAGCACCGCCCAGCTCGGCCTTGCACCGGACTGGGTGGAAGGGGCCGCCTTTGCCTGGCTGGCACAACGCTTTATCCAGCGAAAGCCGGGCAACCTGCCTGCGGTGACCGGTGCGAGCCGCCCGGCGGTGCTGGGCGCCCTCTATCCCGCCTGAGCCGCTTCCCGAGCGCCCTCCCCTCTAATGGAACAAGCCCGAACAGGTGCACCTGATCGGGCTTGTTGTTATGCCTGGCGCCAGATGGCGCAGACCCGTCACTCTGTGCTCCCTACCCGAGCCGATCTTTCAACCTGGCCGCCTGCGCCTTGAAGGTCTCATAATCGGCGACATGCCGGCTCCTGGCGGCGGTAATCCACTGCACGCCCGTCTCGTCGGCGTGGGAAAATTCGATGCAAAACTCATATTTCGCGCTGGAGAGCAGCCCCATCAGCGCACCAGACAGAAAACCCACCAGGGGCAGGAAGAGCACGATGAGCCAGTTGCCCGCCTGCTCGTAGGAAGGGGTGAAGTAAAAGAGCACACTGGAGGTGACCACCCCCAGCAACAAGGTCTTCTTGAGCCTATCCATCCAGCCGAGTGCTTTTACCTGCACGCCGACGATGCGGTCCAGATCGTAGCGATCCTTGTTCACCCTCAGTGTGTTGTCCGACTGTTCAATGGCAATGGCCATCCTGATACTCCGTCCTGTTGGCTATGGCGATAAGGGGTTGCCGTGGCGGCCCCGGATTGTGCATCCCATGATCATGACGGACCAGCAGCCAGCCACGGGGTGATGGGCGGCACCTCCCCCAACAGGAACACACGCTGCGCATGGTATCGTATGGCGCCAAACATCAAAAGACGTTCACATCAAAAGGCGAGGTGGATCACCTTCTATCCACCCCTTGTCCCCCGTGCAGCCGTTGGCTTTTCTGGCCATCCTCTCATGGGCAAGGTAGCCGGGGGATCAGGGGTCAGTGAGATAACAGCCCCGTGATGACCCTCAGGAGGGGCGGGCCGATGGGATGGCGCCATAGGCCCGCCCCTCGAGAGCACTCCCATGGCCCTAGAAGGCCCACTTCAGGAAGCGGTTTACCTGGCGCTTGACCGGTGCACAGAGCGGCGGTTTGGGAGGCTCCAGGTTGATCTGTCTGCGGCCCACCCTGGCTTCGCCCCGCAGCAGGATCTGGAGATAGTGGGGGTGCTGGCGCTGGATGAATCGAGAGATCTCATGGGCCCAGGGTTTGGGGACTCCC
Source organism: Aeromonas sp. R5-1 (assembly GCF_040908265.1). NCBI lineage: Bacteria > Pseudomonadati > Pseudomonadota > Gammaproteobacteria > Aeromonadales > Aeromonadaceae > Aeromonas > Aeromonas sp. R5-1. The sequence continues at coordinate 12,832 of NZ_JBFODJ010000061.1, read as the reverse complement.
CACAGGGTCGAGGCCAGGGCGCCGACGATACAGAAGAAAGCGGGCTCGTGCATGCCCATCCTGACGCCATTCTCCAGCGCCTCCTTGAAGGAGCCCGAATGGGCGATGCAGGTCATCACATTGACCATGAAGGCGGCATAGTCATCTTCCCCGCCGTGGCCCACCCTGGCCACCAGCCCGGCCTGCGGCCTGTAGCCGAACTGGTGGCCGATGTGCTCAAGCACTGCATTGCGCTGGCGAATGACCTTGGCATAGAACATCAGCATGGCGGTGCAGTCGAGCGCCTGGCTCAAGGCCGCCTGATGGGGATGGGTCTGGGTGGGACGGGGGGTGGTCAGCAGCGCGATCTCCTCCGAGATGGCGAGCAGACCGATGGGCACCGCCGTGCTGATAAAGGCGAGGTCAATGGCGATCGCCAGGTCCTGGCCCTCCTCCATCCGGCCGATGACCACCTGCTCGGCAAAGAGGCGACGCTGGCGCTCGATAAAGGCGCCATAGATCAGGGCCCTGAACTTCTTCTGGGGATAGGGGGTATCGAGCAGGGTCTCCATGGTCAGGATGGCGGCACCGGTGCGACCGCGCAGTTGATAGTCGGGGGCGAGGGGGAAGTGCTTGCCTAGGCGGGGGGGGTGGCCGAAACCCGCTGGTGCGGCTGTACATGTCACCCAGAATGAATCCAAGCATAAAACCTCCGAAGTCAGATGACGGGGATCGCGATGCGATCGCATGTGCCACTCCCGGGCAGATGAGTGCCGATCCGTGCTGCTCGTCGGCAGGGTCCCTGATTTCATTATTAATCATACAGTTAATAATCCACCCAAACCCCGACCCAGGTCGCAATAACGGCAGTTGATGACAAAAAGCACAAATAAGGGTGGTGCGGGGAAGATGAGCTGGCTGCATCGCAAGGAGTGCGGGATACGCCAGGGCGGCAAAGCAGGGCGGACTCCGGGGCCCCCTCACAGGGAGGGTCATGACAGGAGTGATATGCATCGGGGGGCGGCAAGTCGGGGCAGGCAAGGGGAAGGCCCCCTCCCCTTGCTTATGAGCCTTGTTGGCGGGGTGCGTTCGCGCCGCTGAAAAGATATGGCATAGGCGATGTGGCGACCCGCCCATGTCAGCCTCCGCCGCAGGGGCTAAAAAGCGCCCTCTCTTTCTCCCGTATTTATGTCATGACCTGTGGCCATGCAAAGAGGGTGAATGTTATTTCAGTGTGCTCACCGCAGCATATTTTGACGGCGCTGAACAGGGCGTCGAGAGAGCGATAAATAGATAGCTATGCAAAACCGGGAGAATAAGCTGCAATGTCGCCAAAAGTATTAACGGAGGATTCACAGGCTGTAACCCTGATGCGCGACAATATGGCGCTATCTGGTTCCATTTTCATGGTAAAGCGGGATCATCATCACCTTTATTTGCCATACCCGTCATGAATTGAATCGCAAAATGAATATATTTCACTCTGTTGAGCCACTTCATAGAAACAGGATCCCGGTTTGCATCCCCGGATAACCGCCCCCTAGAATTCTCCCGTCTGAATCACCAGGCCAACTTCTCTCCCTTGTCTGTTGCACGCGCTGTCTGCATCGAAACAGGGCTCGACACTGTGATGATCGTTCTCCTTTTCTCCGTCGCCCTGCGGCGGGAACGGGCAACTGTTGCCGCAATATCACGAGTCATCAGCGTGCCGTATTCGGCCAGGGAAGAACAATGCGGCCCGGACCCTACATCAAAAACGAAAAAGGAGTATCGCCATGAGTGGTACCATCATCAAGTCAGCCAGAAATACCCCCAATGCGCCTCAGGATCTGGGGCCCTATACCCAGAGCGTGGCCTTCTCCCACTACAACAATATTGCCGCCCAGCTCCCGGTCGATCCGAAAACGGGCGCGCTGGTCGCAGGGGATATCCAGGCGCAGGCCAGACAGTGTCTCACCAATATCCAGGCCATCGTCCAGAGCGTTGGCCACGGCATGGAGGACATGGTGAAGGTGACCCTGTTCCTCGCGGACATCGCCGACCTCGATGCCGTCAACGCCGTCTATCGGGAATTCTTCCCCCACTCGCTGCCGACCCGCACAGTGCTCGCCGTCGCCGGTCTGCCGCTCGGCGCCAGGGTGCAGATGGACGCCCTGCTCTCCAACGGGGAAGGCACCTTCCCCCAGGCCCCCTGCCCGCTGCTCAAGATCTCCCGCAATAGCGACCGCGCCCCGCAGGATCCGCTCTCCAGCCAGAGCGTCGCCTTCTCCCATTACAACAATATCGGTGCCCAGCTGCCCCTCGACCCCGCCTCCGGCGCTCTGGTTGACGGTGGCATTCGCGAGCAGGCGGCCCAGTGCCTGCGCAACATCAAGCACGTGCTGGAGAGCATCGACGTGCCCTTTGACGACATCGTCAAGGTGACCGTCTATCTGACCAATCTGGCGGATCTCGACGCCGTCAACGAGGTTTACACCACCTTCTTCCCGGACTCCGCCATCGCCCGTGCTGTCGCCTATCTGCCCGCCCGCTCTGTGGTCAGTGCCGCCGCCCTGCCGCTGAGCGCCCGGGTGCAGATGGATGCGGTCATCTCCCACGGTGACGGCACCCCGCCCCAGCTGGTGGAAGACAGGCACAATCTGGTGATCCGTGCCCGCAATACCGACAAGGCACCGAGAAGCCCGCTGCATACCCAGAGCGTCGCCTTCTCCCACTACAACCATATCGCGGGCCAGCTGCCGCTCGACAGGACCACCGGCAAAGTGCTGACCGGTTGCGTCCGTGAGCAGACCGCCCAGTGCCTCGGCCATATCAAGACCATCGTCGAGAGCATCGGCCACGTGATGGACGATATCGTCAAGGTCAATATCCAGCTTGCCAACATCGCGGATCTGGCGGACGTGGATGCCATCTACGCCAAATATTTCCCGGGCTATCTGCCTGCCCGCACCGTGATTGGCGTTAGCGAGCTGCCCGCCGGCGCCCTGGTGCAGATGGATGCGGTGATGTCCAACGCCGAAAGCACCCCGCCGCAGGTGTAATGTTGCGGTAAATAAAAAAGAGACCGGCTGATGGCCGGTCTCTTTTTTGGTAACAGGAAGGGATATTATGGCATCGACGCAGATATGCGAACTTTCGATGACGCTTCGCTAATCTAACCTACGGGCTCAGCCTCATCAGTATGAAACATTCTTCTTATGAAGAATCGAAAGTAACTTTGTGAGGTTAGATAGTCAACTCCAAGATATGGCATGTCACCATGAATGGGATGTTCAGTAAGGCCATAAAAATGAGATGCTTTATAATCAAGATCTGTTACATCTTCATATAACCTTCTTAATAAACCTGTTGGTCTTACAAGAAAATTATGACAGTAAACATCTTCTAGAAGAGACCGTTGATATGCTTCCCAATCTAAAAAACCTTGATCAATATCTCCATTTTTCCCATCAGTTGTCTGAGTGACAGCTTCAACTACACTCCGACCTATTATAAATAGCTGAGAGCTCCACACCGCATATAAATCAAACATTGTATCTTCATTGTCATCGCATGGAACTCCTCTTTTAATTAAGTCACAAATATTTGGCAAATAATTTAGTGGTGCAGGAATCTCACTTGGTTTAATTTTTTTATTATCGACCAAGTACTGTGCACTTGCAGCCGCATAAGGGTTCAACCCTACTAATACGAGGGAGTTGGTGTATGGGAATTTTTCAGACAGCTCTGACCAAAGTTGAGAACAATATACAAAACCATGGATCCCTGATTCTTCCATTTTTTGAGCGGCAATAGTCGATATACTATTAAATTGTTCTCTTAATTCAGCAGAGGGATTTTCTCCCTTGGGAGCATCCCAACGCTCTTCATCGTACTCCCAGACAATCTTACAAACACTAAAGTTATCTTCTTTAAAAATAACATGACTGAACGTTGCTAACTCATTTTCTGTCGGAATCCATAACTTCAACCTCAAAGAGGCTATATTACTTGGATCGTCAAAATAGGGGATCAGAGCAACTATTTTTCGATTATCAAATGTTAATGTTTGGATGACAGCATCTCGAGCGATGCGAGTTTCCATTGGTGATATTAGAATATAAAAACTATCTTCCCTACTCATAGCAGGAAATAATGTTGTCAGATGGTTTGAATATGCAAGCAACTCAGTAAATGCTTGTCTTTCAGTCTGTTCACTTTTCTTTAGCTCTATAATTCCTATCCCAGTATCTCCAGGGAATGTAGCTAAAAAATCAGCTCTAATTGTTGAATTTGATTGCTGTTCTAAAGGAACTTCACACCCAATTAATTTAATGCCGTATAGTTTGGCGTGAAACTCCTCCAGTTTTGTGTTGATTCTATTTCTTATTAAATTATTTGCTGAAACGTTTGATAAGTCATCTTCAAATTTAAAAATATCTAGGCCTACAGGTTCATCTAAGAACGAGTCAAATCTCTCTCGATTACTCCAAATATAATCTTGTATTTCTCTTTCGGTAAAAGATATTTTTCCCATGTCGATCCTTGTTTGTACTTTATTAAAGTTTAACTTTTCGCATTACTTGCAAACCTATCAATATTATTTACTTATATCCATAAATGATATTTATAAATTTCAATAAAAAAAGCGCCTCCCAAGGGAGGCGCTTTTCAGTTCTATACAAAGCAATTAGCTATTACAGGGACTCTGCGGTCGCCACCACGTTTTCCACGGTAAAGCCGAATTCCTTGAACAGCAGCTCGGCCGGAGCGGACTCACCGAAGGTGCGCATGCCGATGATCTTGCCGCCAAAGCCCACGTACTTGTACCAGTAGTCGGCGATGCCGGCTTCGATGGCCACACGCTTGGTGACGGCGGCCGGCAGGACGGACTCCTTGTACTCGGCGGACTGGGCATCGAACACGTCGGTAGACGGGATGGAGACCACGCGCACGGCACGGCCCTTGGCAGTCAGCTGCTCATAGGCGGCCACGGCCAGCTCCACTTCGGAACCGGTGGCGATCAGGATCAGCTCCGGGGTACCGGCACAATCCTTCAGCACGTAACCACCCTTGGCGGCATCGGCCAGTTGCTGGGCGGTGCGGTCCATCTGGGCCAGGTTCTGACGGGAGAAGATCAGGGAGGTCGGGCCGTCGGTACGCTCGATGGCGTGTTTCCAGGCGATGGCGGACTCTACCTGGTCACACGGGCGCCAGGTGCTCATGTTCGGGGTCAGACGCAGGGAGGCGATCTGCTCCACCGGCTGGTGAGTCGGGCCATCTTCACCCAGACCGATGGAGTCGTGGGTATAGACGAAGATGGCGCGCTGCTTCATCAGGGCGGCCATGCGCAGGGCGTTGCGGGCGTACTCCATGAACATCAGGAAGGTGGCGCCGTAGGGGATGAAACCACCGTGCAGGGCGATGCCGTTCATGATGGCGGACATGCCGAACTCGCGCACGCCGTAGTGGATGTAGTTGCCTGCGGCGCTCTCGGGAGTCAGGGACTTGGAGCCGGACCACATGGTCAGGTTGGACGGCGCGAGATCCGCGGAGCCGCCCATGAATTCCGGCAGCAGCTTGCCGAAGGCTTCCAGGGAGTTCTGGGACGCTTTACGGGTCGCGATCTTGGCCGGGTTGGCCTGCAGGGTTTCGATGATCTTGGCGGATTCAGCAGCCCAGTTGGCCGGCAGCTCGCCAGTGGTACGGCGCTTGAATTCGGCAGCCAGGGCCGGGTGAGCGGCTTCATAGGCGGCGAACTTGGCAGCCCAGTCGGATTCGAGCTTGGCGCCCTTCTCCTGACCGTTCCACTCGGCGGCGATGTCGGACGGGATGACGAACGGCGCGTGGTCCCACTTCAGGAAGGCACGGGCGGCGGCGATCTCGTCGTTGCCCAGCGGTGCGCCGTGGCAGTCGTGGGAGCCGGACTTGTTCGGGGAACCGTAGCCGATGATGGTGCGGCAGCAGATCAGGGTCGGCTTGCCGGTCTCGGCCTTGGCGGCTTCGATGGCAGCGTTGATGGCTTCCGGGTTGTGACCGTCAACGGCCGGGATGACGTGCCAGCCGTAGGCTTCGAAGCGCTTGGGTGTGTCGTCGGTGAACCAGCCTTCTACGTGACCGTCGATGGAGATGCCGTTGTCATCCCAGAACGCGATCAGCTTGCCCAGACCCAGGGTGCCGGCCAGGGAGCAGGCTTCGTGGGAGATACCTTCCATCAGGCAGCCGTCGCCCATGAAGGCGTAGGTGTAGTGGTCGACGATGTCGTGACCCGGCTGGTTGAACTGCTCGGCCATGGCCTTCTCGGCGATCGCCATGCCCACGGCGTTGGTGATGCCCTGACCCAGCGGACCGGTGGTGGTTTCAACGCCCGGTGCATAACCATACTCCGGGTGACCCGGGGTGCGAGAGTGCAGTTGGCGGAAGTTTTTCAGATCGTCGATGGAGAGGTCATAACCGGAGAGGTGCAGCAGGGAGTACAGCAGCATGGAGCCGTGGCCGTTGGAGAGGATGAAACGGTCGCGGTCGGCCCACTTGGGGTTGTTCGGGTTGTGTTTGAGGTGGCTGCGCCACAGCACTTCAGCGATATCCGCCATTCCCATGGGGGCGCCCGGGTGACCGGAGTTGGCTTTTTGAACGGCATCCATACTCAATGCACGAATGGCATTGGCAAGCTCTTTACGAGAAGGCATCTGTATCTCCTGCGATTGCTTCATTTGATGGCCAAGATTAAGGCGCGTTATTGTCCCAGCAGGGGGCGCGGCGTGCAAATATTATCTGGGCGAATAAAGTGGCTTTGGGAGCACAATCGCTTTTCTGGGCGGGGAAAACGATTCAATCCGCCCCCTGCCTTACCTCCATGGAGGTGGATCCCTTCCCCGTCCCGCCCCGGGCGGCTCCACCCCCAAATAGTGCTGGCAATCACCGGATGACCTATTTAAAATAGACGTCCAGATGTAGATACCTCTACAGTCATCCTGTCATTATCCGGTTATGGCCAAGGCGATAACCCTTACGAATCGAGAACCAAACATGGCAAAGCTGTTTACTTCCGAGTCGGTCTCCGAAGGCCATCCCGATAAAATCGCCGACCAGATCTCCGATGCGGTGCTGGACGCCATCCTGCAGCAGGACACCAAGGCGCGCGTCGCCTGCGAAACCCTGGTCAAGACCGGCATGGTGATGGTAGCCGGCGAAGTGACCACCTCTGCCTGGGTCGACATCGAACAGATCGTGCGCGACACCGTGCGCGAGATTGGTTACACCCACTCCGACATGGGCTTCGACGCCGACTCCTGCGCCGTGCTGAACGCCATCGGCAAACAGTCTCCGGACATCAACCAGGGCGTCGACCGTACCGACCCGCTGGAGCAAGGTGCCGGTGACCAGGGCCTGATGTTCGGCTACGCCACCAACGAAACCGACGTGCTGATGCCCGCGCCCATCACCTACTCCCACCTGCTGGTGAAGCGTCAGGCAGAAGTGCGCAAGAACGGCACCCTGCCGTGGCTGCGTCCGGACGCCAAGAGCCAGCTGACCTTCGCCTACGACGACGCAGGCAAGATCCTGGGTGTCGATGCCGTGGTGCTCTCCACCCAGCATTGCGACTCCATCAGCCACAGCGATCTGGTGGAAGCGGTGCGCGAAGAGATCATCAAGCCGGTGCTGCCCGCCGAGTGGATCAACAAGGACACCAAGTACTTCATCAACCCGACCGGCCGTTTCGTCATCGGCGGCCCCATGGGTGACTGCGGTCTGACCGGTCGCAAGATCATCGTCGACACCTACGGCGGCATGGCCCGTCACGGTGGTGGCGCCTTCTCCGGCAAGGATCCGTCCAAGGTGGACCGCTCCGCCGCCTACGCCGCCCGCTACGTGGCCAAGAACATAGTCGCCGCGGGTCTCGCGGATCGCTGTGAAGTGCAGGTCTCCTACGCCATCGGCGTGGCCGAGCCCACCTCCATCAGCGTCGAAACCTTCGGCACCGGCAAGGTGGCCGAAGCCCTGCTGGTCAAGCTGGTGCGCGAGTTCTTCGAGCTGCGCCCCTATGGCCTCATCGAGATGCTGGATCTGAAGCGTCCGATCTACCAGGCAACCGCCGCTTACGGCCACTTCGGCCGCGACGAGTTCCCCTGGGAGAAGACCGACAAGGCCGAGCTGCTGCGCGCTGCCGCTGGCCTGTAAGGCTCGAGGTTGTGATAAAAGGGGAGCCTGGCTCCCCTTTTGCTTTTGTGTCCTGTCCCGAGGATCCCATGCCTGCCACTGCCACCCGGCTTGACCCCGCCCTCATCGAGATGCTGCTCGCGCGCGTCGAGGCCTGCTTTGTGCAGGCTGAAACGCGCCTTGGCCGCACCTTCCCGCGCCCGCAAGTCCACTGCAACATGCGGGGCCGGGCGGCAGGATCTGCGCGGCTGCAAACCTGGGAGCTGCGTTTCAATCCGGCGCTCTATCAGGCCAATCAGCAGGCATTTCTCAGGGAAGTAGTGCCCCACGAGGTGGCGCACCTGCTGGTCTATGCGCTCTGGGGAGAGGGGCGCGGCAAGAGCCGAGTACTGCCCCATGGCCGCCAGTGGCAGTCGGTGATGCGGGAGCTGTTCGGCCTCGAACCCAGCACCACCCACAGCTTCGATCTGGGGGTGCTGGCCCAGCGCACCTTCGTGTATGCCTGCGCCTGCCAGCAGCATCCCCTCTCGGTGCGCCGCCACAACAAGGTGATGCGCGGCGAGGCCCGCTATCACTGCCGCCGCTGTCGCCAGCCCCTGGTGTGGCAGCGCGACACGACGGCGGATTGAGTCACCCCGTGTCGCGCTCCTGTGATAGGGTGCGCGCTTACTTCATTCAACTGTCTCATTGCCAAGGATATTCATGTTTCGCCCTCTGCTCTCCCTCTGCCTGGCCCTGCTGGTCAGCGCCCCGGCCCATGCCGACAACATCCAGACCTTTCGCGCCGCCAAGCAGGATCTGAACAAGCTCTACCAGAGCCACCCCGTCACCTTCTACTGCGGCTGCAACATCAAGTTCAGCGGCAAAAAGATGGCCCCCGACTGGGAGAGCTGCGGCTACCTGCCGCGCAAGCAGGCCGAGCGGGCCTCCCGCATCGAATGGGAGCACGTGGTGCCCGCCTGGGAGTTCGGCCACCAGCTCCAGTGCTGGCAGGACGGGGGTCGCAAGAATTGCGGCAAGAGCGACGAGTTCAACAGGATGGAGGGAGACATGCACAACCTCTTCCCCGCCATCGGCGAGGTGAACGGCGATCGGGCGAACTTCCGCTTCAGCGACTGGAACGGCAAACCGAACCAGTACGGCAAGTGCCAGATGCTGGTGGACTTCAAGGAGCGCCAGGTGCAGCCGCCCAAGGGGCCGGTGCGTGGCCAGATCGCCCGCGCCTACCTCTACATGAGCCAGCAGTACGGACTGCGTCTGGCGGCCCAGCAGCGCAAGCTTTACGAAGCCTGGGACAGGCAGTATCCGGCTGATCGCTGGGAGTGCGAGCGCAACCGCCGTATCGGCAAGCTGCAGGGCAATACCAATCCCTTCATTGAAAAGCAGTGCCAATAACCCCATTTGACCAGGGAGGGGGAGCGTCCCCCTCCTCCTGAATCCCTTCACTCTCTGTCTCGCGAGCCTTGCTCGCCGCCGTGCAGTAGGGTATTGAAGGGTTTCCAAGCAAGAGACTGACTATCAGCCATGCGCATTCCACGTATCTATGAACCGGCCAGCCTGCAGGTTGGCCAGACCCTCGCCCTGTCGGAAGACGGTGCCAATCACATCGGCCGCGTGCTGCGCATGCAGCCGGGCCAGCAGCTCGAGCTGTTCAACGGCGACGGCAACCAGTACCCCGCCACCATCGCCAACGTCGGCAAGAAGTCGGTGGAAGTGACCATCGACAGTTGCGAGACCCGCTCGGTGGAGTCCCCCCTTGCCATCCACCTGGGTCAGGTGATCAGCCGCGGCGACAAGATGGACTTCACCATCCAGAAATCCGTGGAGCTCGGCGTCACCTGCATCACGCCCCTCTTCTCCGAGCGCTGCGGCGTCAAGCTGCCCGCCGATCGGCTGGAGAAAAAACGCGAGCAGTGGCAAAAAGTGGTGATCAGCGCCTGCGAGCAGTGCGGCCGCAATACCGTGCCCGAGGTGCGCATGCCGATGGAGCTGGACGCCTGGCTGGCGGAAGAGACCCAGGAGCTCAAGCTCAACCTGCACCCGCGCGCCCCTTACAGCATCAACACCCTGCCGATCCCCGAGCACGGCGTGCGCCTGCTGATCGGCCCGGAAGGGGGCTTGTCCGGCGACGAGATCGCCCGTACCGTGCAGGAAGATTTCAAGGAGATGCTGCTGGGGCCGCGGGTGCTGCGCACCGAAACCGCCGCCCTGACGGCGATTACTGCGCTTCAGTGCCGCTTTGGCGATCTGGCCTGACAGCCGACCCCACCCCGGCCCTCCCCTTCGCAGGGGAGGGAGCAACAGGCCCCTCCCCCTTGTGAAGGGGGAGGCAGGGAGGGGGTCATCACATCCAATCGAGCCATTAGGAAGGAAACTCGGATGACCATTAAACTCGGCATCGTGATGGACCCCATCTCGGCCATCAACATCAAGAAGGACTCCAGCTTCGCCATGCTCGAAGAGGCGCAAAAGCGCGGCTACGAGCTGTTCTATCTGGAGATGAAGGATCTCTACATGGAGGCCGGTCGCGCCTTCGGCACCATGCGTCCGCTCACCGTCAAATATGACTATGCCGACTGGTATAGCCTCGGCGAGGTGGTGGATCAGCCGCTCTCCAGCCTGGACGTGATCCTGATGCGCAAGGATCCCCCCTTCGACACCGAGTTCATCTACGCCACCTACATGCTGGAGCGGGCCGAGGATGAGGGTTGCCTCATCGTCAACAAGCCCCAGAGCCTGCGCGACGCCAACGAGAAGCTCTACACCGCCTGGTTTGCCGAGCACACCCCGACCACGCTCGTCACTCGCAGAGCCGACAAACTGCGGGCTTTCCACGCCAAGCACAAGGACGTCATCCTCAAGCCGCTCGACGGCATGGGCGGCGCCTCCATCTTCCGCATGAAGGAGGATGACGCCAACGTCGGCGTCATCATCGAGACATTAACCTCTCACGGCAGCCAGTACTGCATGGCGCAGACCTATCTGCCCGCCATCAAGGATGGCGACAAGCGGGTGCTGGTGGTGGATGGCGAGCCGGTACCTTACTGCCTGGCCCGCATTCCGGCCCAAGGTGAGACCCGTGGCAACCTGGCGGCCGGTGGCCGTGGCGAGGCACGCCCCTTGAGTGAAGCGGACTGGGCCATCGCCCGCGCGGTGGGCCCGACCCTGAAAGAGAAGGGGCTCATCTTCGTCGGCCTCGACATCATCGGCGATCGCCTGACCGAGATTAACGTCACCAGCCCGACCTGCATCCGCGAGATAGAGGCGGCCTTCGACGTCTCCATTACCGGCATGCTGATGGACGCCATCGAGCGCCGACTGGGCCGCTGACCCCTTCGTTGCCACGGCGAGGAAACACACACAAGGGGCCGTGAGGGCCCCTTTGACTGCCGCCCTCCTGCCGGCAAAAAGCGGTTTTGCCCGCCGCCATCAACTGCCATAATCACCCCAAATACCTTTGCACGCTAAGAGATACATACGCTCCATGCAAACACTGCAAAATCACTTTCTGCTCGCCATGCCGAGCCTCACGGACGCCTATTTCCAGCGCTCCCTGGTCTATCTGTGCGAACACAGCAGCGAAGGCGCCATGGGACTGGTGGTCAACATTCCGGTCGACATGTCCCTGGACGCCATGCTGACCAAGCTCAACCTCAATCCCCCCGCCACCGCCGAGATGAAACAGCCGGTGTTGCAGGGGGGGCCGGTGCACGGGGATCGCGGCTTCGTGTTGCACAGCTTCCGCCCGGGCTTCAATTCCACCCTGCAGGTGAGCGACGAGATGATGGTCACCACCTCCAAGGACATCCTGGAGACCCTGGGCACCGACGAGGCGCCGGACCACTGGCTGGTGGCGCTCGGTTACGCCGGCTGGAGTGCAGGCCAGCTCGAGCAGGAGCTGGTGGATGGCGCCTGGCTGGTGATCCCCCCCAATCCCAAGCTGGTCTTCGATACCCCCATCCACCTGCGCTGGCAGCAAGCCGCCGCGAGCATTGGGGTCAACCCCCTGCACCTCTCCAGCCAGGTGGGCCATAGCTGACACCCCGGCCCTCCCCCACGAGCAGGGGGAGGCAGGGAGGAGGCTTCCCCCTTCATTTATCCATCCATTTCGAGGAGACCCCATGTCATCACGCAGCATCATGGGCTTTGACTACGGCACCAAGAGCATCGGTGTCGCCATCGGCCAGGAGCTCACGGGCAGCGCCCGCCCCCTTCGCTCCCTCAAGGCCAACGACGGCATCCCCAACTGGGACGAGATAGAGAAGCTGATCAAGGAGTGGCAACCGGATCTGCTGATCGTCGGTCTGCCCCTCAACATGGATGGCACGGACCAGGAGATCACGGTGCGGGCCCGCAAATTCGGCAATCGCCTGCATGGCCGTTTCGGCAAGCCGGTGGAATTCAAGGATGAGCGACTCACCACCACGGATGCCCGCGCCCGCCTGTTTGAACGTGGCGGCTACAAGGCGCTGGACAAGGGGAGCGTGGACGGCGTCTCCGCCCAGCTCATCGTCGAAGCCTGGATGGAAGAGCAGTACGACTAAACCGGGGTGCCTCCTCCCCCTTGCTTCTCTTTCGCCGCCCCGCTCTCCATGGGCCCGCCCCAGGCAAAACGCGTCATACCAATCAGATTAAAGATGTGATCTAATTGCTCTATTCTGGTTTCACTGTACTCAGTATGTCCGATCCAATCGATTTCTTGGCCCTCGCCAAG